>SVDE01000083.1 GCA_015057955.1 Lachnospiraceae bacterium
TAGACTTTGCCCCTTATTTCCAAAGGACTTAAAAGATGATCATAATTACCCATTTGATTTACCTGCAAGGGTGTCCCTTTTCAATATGACGCTGGAAGAACGGGAACGCAGCACAAGAACGTCTCTCTGGTTATAGACTTCCATCACTACCCATATCGCGCCGTTGTAAGGGTTGCGGTCTGTCTTTTCATCAACATATGCTCTTGCCCTAAGGGTATCTCCCACAAACACAGGGGCAAAGAATTTCATCTCCAGGTCAGAACCTCCGATGTCATGCTCCTGTCCGAAATTATTTGGTGCGTATTCGCCCCACAGAAGGGCAAATGTATATATGCCCGGTGCGGTTATCTGACCGGCGCGGGTATGCGATGCAAACTCGTCGTCCACATGGCACAGCGCGCCGTTATACTGTCTGGAAAAGGCGAGCATATGCTCACGGTCAACCGTTACGGGCGGCAGTATGCGTTCATCGCCTACTTTTATATCTTCATAAAACACTTAAAAGAACCTCTGAGTTATTTAACTTCCCACAGTTTAAGGCCTGCAGGCATCGCCTCCGGACGCTCAAATGTTGTAGTCATTACATATGGCTGGCCGCTGTCTGAAGCTTTCTTGAATCCGGTCAGCGCTTCAACCACATGCCTGGACATGTCGGCTGAAAGACGGGCTTTACGGCCATCAAGTATGGCACATGCCAGGTCTGCGACACCCATGCCGCGCATGTTCAGGAACGGATCCGGATCATTTGGATATCCGAGATCGACATCTTTCAGGAACTGAGCCTTAGCCGGTCCGTAAGTAATCATAAGCTTATTCTCGAATCCTTCAGCCTCTGTGACAGCTTTTGCCTGAGCTTCTCCGTCAAACCACTTTACCTGGCCGGTGAACATGTTGGGATCGGTACCCCATACAGCACCCTTTTCTCCGTAGATCTCAAGGTGCGGAAGCTGGGACTGCCATACGTCGGCTGAAACAAATATATTTCCCACAGTACCGTTGGCAAACTCAATGATACCGTTATAACTGGTATCAACTTCTGACTCAAACGGCTCACCGTTGATCATGCGGACAGGCCTGGGACATGTGCATCTGCATATGATCTGTTTGATCGGTCCGAGGATCGATACAAGCGCTGTGACATAATACGGACCCATGTCCATCATAGGACCGGAACCCTTCATGTACATGAATTTAGCTCCCGGGTGCCAGAGCTCATTGCCAGGCTGGCAAAGGTTCGCTGTAAATCCCGTAACGCGGCCTATAACACCGTCATCGATCAGCTTGCGGACAGTCTGAATGCCGCTTCCGAGAAATGTATCCGGTGCTGCAACACAGTAAAGGCCTTTGCTTGCTGCCAGTTCTGCAAGCTCATTTGCCTGCTCAAGGGTCTCGGCCATCGGCTTCTCGCAGTATGCATGCTTTCCGGCAAGGAGTGCCTTTTTGTTGATCTCATAATGCGCTGCGGGAATTGTCAGGTTTACTATCAGGTCGATATCAGGATCTGCGATCAGCTCGTCAACTTCATAAACTTTTTCGATCCCGTTGGAAGCCGCTGCCTTTTCAGCAGCCGGACGGAACAGATCCGCAACCGCGGCTACGTGTACTTTGTCGTTAAAATGGTTTACAAGATTCGGTATATACGTCAGTGAAATATTACCGCATCCTATAACTCCAACCCTGATCTTGTCTTTTTCCATTTTCTGTTTCCTTTTTTAATCTTCTTTGATGGTGCTATAGATTGCTCTGACAGCATTTTCATACTGTTCTTCAGGAACTCCTATCAGGAGATTCAGTTTGCCCGCTCCCTGGTTAATGGTGCTGATCGGGATGCCTGCGTTTGAAAGAGCCTGGAGCACCTGTACATTTGCGTCACTGGTCTCAGTTCCCCTCTCACCTATGACAGCGATCATGCTGAGGTTTTCTGTAAGTCCCAGATAATCAGGTGACAGCCGTTCCTTTATCTCTGCCAGCAGTTCATCCTTGCAGGGTGAAAGCAGTTCACTCCTTATGACAAGAGTTACCGTGTCTATGCCTGTAAGGCACTGCTCAAACGGGAGCTGCCTGTTCTTCAGGATGTCCAGCATGATGGCGGTAAATCCTGATTCATCACTGACCATCAGTTTTTCCACCTGGATCACTGACATTCCGCAAAGTCCTGCCACTCCGACTATCGGATACTTGGTCTCCCCTTTAGGCAGTTTTCTTACGATCAGAGTACCTTCATCACCGGGTCTGTTGGTATTGCGGATATTGATAGGTATCTGAAGATCTGAAACAGGGAGCACTGCATCCGTATGCAGTACCGAGGCGCCCATGTACGAAAGGGTTCTCAGCTCTCTGTAACTTACATAACGAACTGTCTTTGGCGTATCAACGATGCCCGGGTCTCCCGCGAGCAGTCCGGATACGTCTGTCCAGTTCTCATAGAGGTCAGCGCCTATCGCTGCAGCAGCAAGGCTTCCTGTCACATCAGAACCTCCTCGGGCCAGTGTACAAATACGGCCGTTCATGTCAGCTCCGTAGTAACCGGCAATGACAGCTTTCTTAAGGGGCTTTAGGGCTGCGCCCATGGCCCTTTTAGTCATACGCTGATCCAGCTTGCCGTTCTTTCCAAAGCATACACACCATTCAGGATCGACGAAAGGAAAGTCCAGATAATCCGATATGATCCGGGCGTTCAGATACTCTCCCCGGCTGAGGACGTATTCCTTCTGGGGTTCATCTGAAAGATGAGCACTAAGGACAGCCATCTCATCATCAAGAGGGAAATCTATTCCCAGTCCGGTTATGATATCGGCGAATCTGCTCCGGATCTTGTCCAGTTCAGATTCAAAGTCGCCTTTGAGCGCAGCTTCATAGCAGTCCTGAAGAAGATCTGTTACTTTCCGGTCCTCCGGGAAACGTTTGCCGGGAGCTGATACGACAATGTATCTGCGTCCCTTGTCCTGCTCTATGATATTTTTCACTTTGCGGAACTGCTCTGCATCCGCAAGGGAACTTCCGCCGAATTTTGCTACTATGGTTTTCATAAGATCAGTTCCATCTGCCTTTCCTTGGTTTTCATGCCCATTTTCTCATAGAATCTCTCGGCAGCGTCATTGCCTGTCCATACATTCAATGTCACTTCATAGCAGCCGAGCCGCCTTGCCTCTTCCTTTACATGTTCAAAGAGTTTCTCACCTATGTGCTGACCTCGTGCACTCGAGTCAACACACAGATCATCTATGAATAAAGACTGAAACGGGACCATTGTATTAGTAAACGGCTGACTTTGTATCATGCAAAAAGCATACCCGATCACGCGGTCTTCATCATTAACCGCAACATAAACCGGTTTGTTTTCATCTTTAAGTATCTCCTCCAGCTCTCCGGGAGTGTATTTCGTCGTACCCGGGATGAAAATATCCGGTCTGATCCCTGCATGAAGCTCCAGCACCTCATGCAGCAGATCGATCAGCCTGGGGATGTCTTTATTTTCTGCTCTTCTTATTTTGGTCTCCATATGTATTTCCTTTTTAATTTTTTATCCTGCATTTAGAAGCTGTGGCCGCCGCCTCCGCCTGAGGAACCGCCTCCGCCTCCGCCGCCTCCGCCTGAGGAACCGCCGCCTCCGCCTGAAGAGCCGCCGCCTCCTCCGCTGGATACAGGACTGTAGGTCTTCGAATATGATACAAATGATGCTTCCGGTTCTGTTATGCGCACCGATGTATCAGTTCCCCTGATCAGCTCGCGGCTGCCGACAGGCTTTCTTTTTGTTGAGGACCATATCATGATGAAGCATATGATAAGTCCGAGAAGTATTGATATGAACGCGATACCGATTATATGCATCGGCTCTGCTATCCTGTGCCCTTCAAGCAGCGTGTTGATCTGCTCAAACGCTTTGACGGCGCAGCTGTCATAATCCTCTTTTGTGGCGTACCTGTATATGTTATCCGTTATGACTTCTGCTTTTGAACGGGTTATCGTCTTATACATTGCGCCGTCGGAAAAAATATATACTTTGCGGTTATCCATGTCTATGAGGAAAATGACCGAGCTGGATTTTCCAAAGTTGTCGTGCAGATAATGTTCAGCAAAATACGCAGCTGAATCGTCATTCTCATCCAATGTCTTGAGCATGACATTGCCGTACTCAGTTATTGGTTTCATGGATTCCATTACTCTTTCTGTGTCAATTATCAGTCCGGCATCGTCCTCAATGACTGCCACATATGAAGTGTCTTCATTAAGATCCCTTATGTCCGAAGCCGCTGAAGGGACGGAAATGCACATCACAAATGTCAGGATGCTGATCAGGGAAGCTATTGCTTTACGCATCATTTTCCGTCACCTCCCCGTTTGTCAAGCTGCGGCAGCGGCCGCATCGTCCCTTTGTTGTGGAGTTCAAAAAGTCTCAGATATGTCCAGCCGCACAGTACACCGGCGCATATCGCCGCCGCATAGTAAAACAGGTCGGAGACCGGATCAATAAACAGGGTTAGGACACATACCGCTATTGCGGCTATCATCCGCCACAGCATTTTCCGTTTCTCATATTTATCCGCACTCTGCTGCGCCTTTGTCTTGCGTTTATTAGACACTCCTGCTCCTTTGTCATCCCTTCCCATGGAATCGAGTTTTCTATAGCCTATGATCGTGCCTATGACCGAAAGCACTCCCATGATGACCAGAGTCATGTGCGGATTAGGAGTGATCAGAAAATAAAGTAAGAAGAAAATGGGAATGGCAAATATCAGTGCTCCGATAATGACCTTCTTTTTATCCACCGGAAGGTCAGCGCTCGCCTTGCCGCTCTGTCCGTTTATCGCTGCATAATTTATGTATTTCCCTTTTTTGTCGCGTGCGCTGGCGAACCATACCGGATACATTGCCAGTCCCGGTTTTACATCAGTAAAATCCAGCAGGGATCTTAATTTGCTTACCGTGATCCCGTAGTTACCGACGTTGCTGTTTTCAAGGATCTCCTTAGCCGCAACATCCTGCACTGTTTCCACCGCTTCCTTCATGTAGGTATCCGGGTTTACATCTCCGAGGTCAGCGTAAAAGCCGCTCATGTATCCGGGATTGAACAGCTTTGATTCCTTAAAATAAAACGGTGCGCATGCCTGGCTGAGATCATCCGGGAATTTGCTCGACGCGTCATACTCCAGTCCGTCGCTCTCGACAAACGCCTTGAATTTCAGATTATATACTTCAGATACGAGATAGCTCCCCTCGCGGTGCTCATTGATATGCCCCCGGGCATTTACCGTATCTGTGCGTTTCATGTAGTATTCCCAGTATGGCATGTATATGCCACGGATAGACTCGATCTCTGCCTTTTTTAAAGCAGATGGGGCAAATATCGCCTTTTTGAGCAGCTTTTCATAAGACTTTACAGCCTGTTCTTTAGAGACTGCAAACGGGATGATGTAATCAGGTTTGTTTACCATGACAAGCCTGCTCTCAAGAAGGATCGATGATCCGCAGTAGCTGCAGAAAGTCGCAGCTGTTTCCTCTGTGGTAAATATCTCTGCTCCGCACTGCGAGCATGTATGCACCACCGCTTCCATCATCTGTTCTTCAGATGTTATGTCAGCTTTATGCACCCCGGAGACATCTACACTGCTGCCGCAGTAATCGCATATGAGCTGCTGTCTGTCTATGTCGAAGCGAAGGCCGGCTCCGCAGTTTTTACATTTGATCATATCCTGTGGCCGCCTTTCATAACATTACCATTGCAACATATATAAACAACACTATTGATAAAATGATCAGGATTGCTGCCAGCTTTTTCATCCAGCCGTCAGCCTTGAACTGGATCACGATCCAGAAAATAAAATTGGAGATACCTAAAATAAATATGGGTTCCCTTGATATAAAGCTGATCACATTCAGGAAGAACACAATGCCTGCCGATACAAGGGAAAGTATGCTCCACACTTTATGGGGTCCCCCCTTGGCACCTGTCCTGCTGCTAGGGAGTTTACCGCTTTTTGCCTTCCTTGTGACATTGGCAACGCCCGTTTCAGCCAGAGTGCCGTCACTTCTGATCACGCCTCTCCACTCTTTTCCATCAAAAGGATCAGCGGCATCAATGAAATATGATCCGCATTCGGGACAGAATCTCGGTTTTTCGCTGTGGACGCTTCCGCAGACTTTACATCTGTATTCCACTTATCTGCTCCTTTCAGGATACTGATCATTATTGTACAGTCGTATAAGCAAATGTGCAAATCACTTGACATGTTTTTTTTCCCATCCCATAATTAATCAGGGTTTAGTTAAGTTAGAAAGGCTTGGTTTAATTGAGGTCGTCATCGGGAAAAAGTTCAGTAGATCTTACTGAGGGCAGTATTGTTAAGAGCATAATACTGTTTGCCCTTCCGCTTCTGCTCGGTCAGATTTTTCAGAATCTTTATAACAGCGTTGACAGTATCGTCGTGGGACGGGCAGTGGGCGTCACAGCCCTCGCGGCAGTCACCAGCTGCGCTGACATTTCCAACATACTGATCGGATTCTTTACCGGACTGTCTGTCGGTGCCGGTGTTGCATTCTCACGTTTTTTCGGAGCGAAGGACTATGATCGGCTGCACAGGTCGGTCCATACCGCTATCCTTTTTTCAATTATCGTCGGAGTCGGAATGGTCATTATAGGGATAGTCCTTGCTCCCTTCCTCCTGCACATGGTGGACTGCCCTGCCGAGGTTTATCCTGAAGCCCTTACATACCTTCGGATCTATTTTATCGGTGTAATGTTCACGGCCATCTATAATGTCCAGTCAGGCGTGCTGCGCGCCGTCGGAGATTCAAGGACTCCTCTTTATTACCTGATCATCGCAAGTGTGACCAACATCATACTTGATATTCTCTTTGTGGTAGTTCTTCATATGGGCGTTGCCGGAGTTGCCACCGCCACGATCCTCGCACAGGGTGAATCAGTACTTCTGGTCACGATCAAGATGCTCCGGACAAAAGATGTATATAAACTTGTGCCAAGAGACCTTAAGATCGAGGGACCTCTTCTCGTTGATATCCTTCGCCTTGGCATCCCGGCTGCGATCCAGTCCTGTCTTATCACTTTTTCAAATCTGTTTGTTCAGCGCTATGTCAACGGATTCGGAACAGCTGCGATGGCCGGCACCGGCGCTGCAAAAAAAATAGACAACTACATCAGCCAGCTGACGGTTGCCCTTGCCCAGTCTCTTACCACATATATAAGCCAATGCGTTGGAGCCTGGAAAAAACAGCGAGCTTTTAAGAGCATACGGTATGCTCTCTGCATAAACTTTGTCACTGTCGCTGTTGTATCAGTTCCTCTTTACATATTTGCCGGGGATGTTGCCTCACTGTTCACGTCAGATGCCGAGTCGCTGCGGTATGCAGTACTCATGATCCATACGCTGATCCCGTTCTATATCATACAGAGTTTTCACCAGATGTTCTCAAATTCCGTCCGCGGTTTCGGCAAGTCCATGGTAACGATGATCACATCGATAGCAGGACTCATAGCCATGCGCCAGATCTTTCTGGCCATTGCAATGCATATCAGTCATGACATCAAGCTGGTCTATCTCGGCTGGCCTGTAGGATGGTTCTTCTCCGCTCTTTTCGCGTTTATCTATTTCATGTTCGCGATCTACCGTCCATACCGCCGCAGCCTGAGCGAAAGTCAGGAGATATCATAGACTGTTCCCGCAAAAAGCAGCGTTCCGTCGCCGCCTATTACCGCATACATGAACGGCCTGTCCAGCACAAAGTCTATCTCTTCTGAAGGCGGCATTGCGCCTCCTGCCAATGCCAGATCTGTATAAGCCGCGCCCGTCACTCCTTCTTCATCTATCTCGACCATGGCTGCATGATCAGCCTTATCCAGCCAGATACTATCGGTAAAGTCTTCCACCAGTGATGTAAAATCAGCCTTTCCGGGTTCAAATGCGTCAGTTATGCCCAGTGTATTCAGGGATCGTTTAAGATCGGTCTTTGAGCTCACGCTGAATTTAGGTATCTTCTTGTTAATGATCAGGTACTTAGTGTTTTCATAATTCTGGTCATATACATGCTTTATCACATCCAGGACCTGCGGATCCGTGCAGAGTTCCTTAAGATCTGTGCCTTCATCCGGAAGGAAAAAGAACATGCCGCCGCCATAGTTTATGTTCATGAAAATGGCTGAAAAATCATCTCCCCAGTAATATTTTCCGGGGCCGCCCTGATTCATCATTTCGCATTGCAAGTCGCCTGATGCTCCGTGAAAAGTCTGTTCTTTTGTTGCTTCCTTCATAAACGGCTCGATCCATGTGCCTTTAAAGTAGATTGCCGACACGAGCTCTAAGATGCCTGTGTCATCAAGCTTCATGTCTTTTGTGTACTCTTTCAGAAGACCGCCTGTATGATCGTCTGTCCATTTGGCAAGCTGCTTATTCATGCTGTCTGAACCGAACTTTCCGACAAACATGTCTGCATGGTGCTTTTCTGCCAGTGTCTTGAACAGCTTTTCATTATAGCTGAGATCATCCCTCAGCCACAGGGAATTGGCCAGCCGGCATTTGATCAGCGGGTTATCGCTGTAATTTGCCCTCCATATGTTGTCGGCATTTTTGCGCAGGGTATCGATATCTGATGTGCCTAAAACATCAAGGATCTGCTGCCTTGTCTCTCCGGATGATGTTTCCGCCAGCATTGCAAGCGCGATATAGATATTGATCGGCGAGCAGACGGTATTCTCTTCCTTTTCAGAAAGAACAGCCTGCATGATGTCAGCATAAAACGGAATGACCTCAGGCTGGAGTTCCCTGGATGCGCTCATGTACTCCCGCCTTGCGTCCATCCAGTTGCTGAAACCGTTTCCTTCCAGGAACTGCTTTACCGTTCCGCCGTAGGATTCATTCGGAATGACTGCGTGTGTGGTTTTCGCTCCGCTTCCGGAACAGGCGCTGAACATGCATACTGCCAGTATAAGCGTTATTATCACCGATATTATTTTTCGCATGATGTACCTCCTGATAAAGGATCTTATACTATATATGTACGATCTTAGAGCAAAATACTACAATAAGCAAAAGAGAGATGCTTTTTTCAGCATCTCTCCATTTTCCTATGCTTTTCTATGCATGTGAACCCAAAGTTCATCAAGCTTTGTCTTGAAGTCCTTGTATGCCCCCTCTTCGGAGAATTCCTCAAGTGCGGCATAAAGCTCCGAATAATACCAGTAATGCATGGCCGGATCTTTCTGATTGAACCTCTCCCACAGGACCGGTCCTATATGATCGAGGTCTCTGTCAATGGAGCGGAGATTCGCAAGTTTGTCAGACAGGCAAATGATCTTTGCTTCCCTGCTCAGTTTTGACATGTGGTCAATGGTCTCCTGCTTGCGCTCTTTCCAGGTCTCATTTGCCGGTCTGTCCTCATGCTTGTTCTCCGACTCCGCAGACACAAGCTCTGCTACGCGGTCGCCGAATCTTTCACGGATATCCTCGACGGTGTACTTTGTATCCTCAGCAACGTCATGCAGCACGGCAGCCGCTATAACTTCAATGTCTTCAGTCATGGCTGCAGTTATTGACGCCACCTCCATCGGATGGACGATAAAAGGTGTATCAGTCCCTTTTCTTACCATTCCCGCATGTGCATCCACAGCAAATTTTATCGCTTCATTTAACAGATCCATATTCTCTTTTCAGTCCTTTTCCGGGATGAAGTATGCATTGTAGCCATCCGGCAGCTTTGTCATGGGCTCTCCATCTCCAAGTTCTACAAGGAAACCGATCTCTTTCATCGTATCAACGAAACACCATCCGCAAGGTCCGATCTTACCCTTTATGCACTGCTGCATGCCGAGGTTTTCATAATGCTCGATCTCTTTCTGCCATTTTCCGGTTGAAAGAGGGACAACCTCCTTAAGGTGGTTATATCCTCCTATCGGCCTCTCTTTGATAAAATCTGCGAAGCAGTTGGGTCCTTTGACAGGTGAGATGGTTTCTATCTCTATATTACCACATAAATTCATTCCAAGCAGGTATTCAAATTCAGGCTGCTGCATTTTTCCGTCCACGAAGATCCCGAGATTGCCGACTGTCTGGTTGTTGATATGTCCGATCTCGTAAGGTCCGATCTCAAAATACTTAGCGAGTTTTACAGCCATTTCTTCAACGTCAGGACAGGTAATGTTGATCTGGCAGATCTTGCGGTCGTTCCTGCTGACTGCCTTTACCTCGTCTACTGCATGGATGGCGTACAGGATGCCGATATCGTCCATGAGATCATAGATGCAGTATCCCTCACCGCACTGGCCGGCTTTAAGGCCGCGGCCTTTATATGTTTCGCAGGCGCTTTCAAACTCACCTGCAAGTATCTGCTCGTGAAGGCAGCAAATTCCGGTGCCGAAGCGGTCAAGATACTTTTTATAGATCGTTTCTCCGCTGACAGGCTGGATGACTACAAGCTCGATGTCTCCGATCCAGCCTGAGATCACATATTCCGAATAAGCGCACTCAGCTCCGTCAACCAGGGCAGTTCCATTTTCCAGATTCAGATATGACGGCTCAAAATGGTATACCCTGCGCAGCTCTGATGTTTCCTTAAAAGCGTCTTCTGCTGCGATCACTATCTGATCGTATACACGGTTTTTGCAGCGTTCCAGCAACTCACTATATTTCATTTAATTCTCCTCTCTGGCAGCAATGCCATTAAATAATTTTTATAACTAACTGAAACTTCCCACACCCAAAAGGTGTATGAACCTTGAAAACTCAATAATGTAGGCAATAAAAAAGGCATAGAT
>SVDE01000253.1 GCA_015057955.1 Lachnospiraceae bacterium
TACAAACTGGACGGAAATCCGTTAGAAGGACAAACGCTGCACGCAAAAGTTTTAGGATTTGTTCATCCGAGAACAAATGAATACATGGAATTCTCAAGCGAGCTTCCTGATTATTTCAAACGTCTGCTTGATATACTCAAATAACGATCTTACGAAAAAACCGCTTTTTGACCACTCCCCCTGTCATTTTTTGCCACTATCACTTCGTTAAAGTTGACTTTTGCGAATAGTTCTATTACAATAAAAATGTACTTCTCCATCAAAATCCGTGCAAATTTTTATTATTTGGAGGTCTGGTCATGCCGGCAAAAACATATCATGAGCAATACAAGATCAACGCTGAGATAAGGCTCAGGGAACAATTAAAAACGCTTCCGGCATTTGCAGCGGTATTTTTCAGAGGCATTGAACCGACGACGTCAGTCAGGACCAGGATCGCATATGCTTATGATCTGAACATATTCTTTAATTTCCTTAAAACCGAAACTGACATATGCCGGGACAAGGCAGTCAGGGATCTGGACCTTGGGGTACTTGACAGGGTATCCCCTACCACTATCCAGGACTATCTGGATTATCTTAAAGTTTATAGCAATAATGAAGATACTGAAAGATCGAACGGAGAACGCGGCCTGAGCCGGAAACTTTCCAGCGTGCGTTCTTTTTATAACTATTTTTACCGCCTGCAGATGATCCAGAACAACCCGGCATCAATCGTGAGAATGCCCAAATTGCATGATAAGGACATCATAAGGCTTGATTCAGATGAAGTCTCCACATTGCTCGATGAGGTTGACACCGGAACAAATCTGACAAAGCAGCAGCTTAATTTCCATGATAAGACAAGAGTCAGAGATCTTGCACTATTGACATTGCTGCTTGGCACCGGTATCCGTGTATCTGAATGCGTGGGCCTTGACATAAACGATGTTGATTTCAAAAACCACGGCATCAGGATAATCCGCAAAGGCGGAAACCAGGTTGTGGTATATTTCGGTGACGAGGTTGAAGAGGCTCTGCTTGAGTATCTGAAGGAAAGAAACCAGGTCATCCCTGTAGAGGGACATGAGAATGCCCTTTTCCTCTCTCTTCAGCGAAAAAGGATATCTGTGCGTGCTGTGGAGATGCTTGTAAAGAAATATGCTTCTCTTGTAACGCAGCTTAAAAAGATCACACCACACAAATTAAGAAGTACATACGGCACTCAGCTGTATAAGGAAACAGGCGACATTTATCTGGTTGCCGATGTTCTGGGACATTCTGATGTAAATACCACAAAGAAGCACTATGCGGCCATTGAGGACTCCAGAAGACGCATGGCCAGGAACATGGTCACTCTTAAAGGCAATAAAAAAGACCAGGTCACAATTGATGCATTTGACCTGGACCTTGGTGACTGCGACTGATGATCAATAGTCGTCAGTGAATCTGTGCTTAATACCGTCTTTTTTATAGGATATAACAGTATTGAGGTTGATGTTCTCCGCACTTCTGAATATGTTGCTCTCAATGAAAGGATTGACCTGTTTCAGGCTTGCTATAAGCTGTTTTGTCTCGAGCCTTTTTGAATTTGAACTGCCGTCTTCATTTATTGTTGAGCATGTTTCAGTGAAATGGCATGCGCACTGTAGGAATCTCAGACCGTTGTAGTCTCTCCAGTTTATGATGTCGCTTTCTCTTATGAGGTACATCGGCCTTATAAGTTCCATTCCCTCAAAATTAGTGCTGTGAAGCTTGGGCATCATCGTCTGGAACTGCCCGCTGTACATGATGCTCATCATTATCGTTTCGATGACATCATCATAATGGTGGCCTAAAGCTATCTTATTACAGCCCAGCTCCTTTGCCTTGCTGTAGAGGAACCCTCTCCTCATCCTGGCGCAGAGATAGCATGGAGAGCCTTCGATAACTGTATCAACTACATTAAATATGTCTGACTCGAAAATAGTGATCGGGATTCCAAGCATGGCTGCATTGCTTTTGATCAGCCTGCGGTTTTCATCAAGATATCCCGGATCCATGACAAGAAAAACAAGTTCAAATTCAAACTTGTCATGTTTTTTCAGCTCCTGGAACAGCTTTGCCATGAGCATCGAATCTTTTCCGCCGGAGATGCATACGGCTACTTTATCTCCGGGTGAAAGAAGCTCATATTCGTTCAGGGCTCTGGCAAAAGGAGTAAAAAGCTGTTTATGAAATTTCTTTCTTATGCTGAGCTCTACTTCCAGCTGCTTTTCGTTGTTCTTCTCTTCCATTGGATCCTCTTCCGTGTTGTTCGTTAAAGCTTTTTGAGTATATCACATACATTAAAAAAATACAGCACATACCGTGGCTGATGCGGCATGTGCTGTTAAAAGGATATACCTTTTACGGGGTTTGTATGTCAGTCATATGAATAGAAAGTAACTATTATATGGCATCCGCTCTTAATGCTGTCGGAATCAAGAGAATTGATCTGTCTGAGTTCCTTAATGTAATCTCTTGCGTCAGTGTACTGCATGGGATCCATGTACTCCTCTGCTATTGACCAAAGTGTATCGCCGGGCATGATGGTAACTGACCTGTAATACTTATTGGCACCGGAAACTGATGCATGCGTCCTGACGGCGTTGCAGCTCATTATGATGACAGCGGCCACAGCTGCTGTGAATATTAATACGATCGCGCAAACACGGATAAGGTTTTTCTTAAAACTGTTCCTGCGCATCTTCGATACTCTTCGGGTCCTATGTTCATTGTAAACTGATGTGTACTTCATGATATTCACCTCTCCGAACATCTGTTTGG
>SVDE01000254.1 GCA_015057955.1 Lachnospiraceae bacterium
GGGAGCAGGGCGTCAAGAAACTGGCGGTCTTTATCTTCCATATGCTGCGGTATAACTTTCAGCAGCATTTCGAGGTACTTGTGCGTGTTCAGATTGTTCGCCTTTGCCGTTTCTACCAGACTGTAGAGCATAGCACTGGCTCTTGCGCCATGATCGGACTCGATCAGAACGAAGTTCTTCCGGCCTATCGTGAACGGACGGATGGCCTGCTCGGCAGGATTATTGTCCATTGGAATATCGCCGTCTGCCAGAAACAGGCGGAGGTACTTTTCCTGATTGATGCTGTAGGCAAGGGCCTTGCCAGTCGCACTATTATGTGTTACCTGGGTATATTTCAGTTTTACCCACTTGAAATAAGCATCTACCTTATCCTGAAGGACAAGTTGACGCTGCTTTTTACGGTCTTCGGATGAAAGGTCATCGAACCCGTTGTCGAGGTGGAGCAGTTCCGTGATCATGTCGTAAGCTTCCTGAGCAACAGATCCTTTTGCCGCTTCCGGCCTGATGGATTTTATAAACTCCGCGAATGGTCTCCTTGCGTGGATCCAGCACCCGGCAACTTTCAGATCTTCACGTTCGTTTCCAAGCTTGTGGTAGACCTGATATCCGTCGGTGATGACTGTTCCGGAGAAATCCTTCAGGAATTCCCTTGGATGGTCGGACCTTCTCGATGGCTGCCATTCGTACAGGATGACCGGACGGGAATCCTTCGGCCGGCTCCGGTAGACCCACATATAGGTCTGTTTGCCGTTTACGATCTTTTTATTATCAATACGCATGACCTTGACCGGCGTTTCATCCGCGTGGATGATGCGGCTGTCGTAGATCAGCTCATGAAGGCGGTCGTACAGAAGGGAAAGATAGTTCTCTGTCCCCTTGATCACCCAGTTTGCAAGCGTGTTGGTCGAGAGGTTGATCCCGTTGCTCTTGAAGACCCGGGACTGACGGTCCAGCGGAATGGCATTGGCATACTTACCGTTCATAATGGTAGCCAGAAGGGGAGCTGTAGCAATACTGTTCCGGAACAGGTCGGCCGGGCGAGGGGCTTTTATGATCGTGCCGTTGTTCTTTTTGGAAGCGTAAACGTGGACATGATGTTCGTCAACGATAAAAGTTTCCGGAATTATATGAAGCCGTTTGTAGATCTCTTTCGGGAGCTCCTTATAGCCTTCCGGGAACAGCTCAGATAGTTCTTCTTTGGAAAGCGTATGCTCGATAATCCGTGACGGGAGTCCTTCGAGATCGGCTTCCCGCTTGCCTTTTGTTTTGGAACGACGGTAGGAAGAGATGACGACTTCGGTGATCTCCGGTTCTTTTAAGTCTTCTTTTATGAAGAATTCGGCATCATTGAAAAAGTCGAAAATCGTCATCTGGGTGTTATCGGAAGAGAGACCGCTTTCAGACTTTTTGCCGAACCGGCGCTGGTTCAGGATGCGGATCTGTTCGGTAAGGAACCCGATTTGGCGGTTGGTGTCGGCAAGACGGGAATTCGCCGTATCCAGCTGTTCCTGCATGGAAACAAGCTGATCCTGTAAAGAAGAGATGAGGATCACAAGGGCTTCCTTGTTCAGGTTATTCAGTTGTTCCTCGGACAATCGCAGCATAAAAAGGCTCCTTATCTACAGGAATTATTATACCAGAACAGGTAACAAAAGGCGAATCCCGCACTGAGGACAGTTCGGTAAAATGACGGCGGATGAGGCAGGAACAGGAGCGACAGAACCGGCGTAAAGCGAAAAGCAAAGTGAAAAAGAAAAGTTCTGTGTAAAGCTTTGGAGGCTTCGGAACACAGTGAGAAGAAGCCTTGAAAAGCTTTACACAGAACCTTGAAAGCAGGAAAAGCAGGGTGAAAAAGTTCTCTGTTTTGCACAAAGATCAGGCGGAATACTTCGGGGCAACATCGTGAATAACGGGGTCGATGGAGAACCCCTGCATCAGCCACCGGAACTGTTCCGGGGAAAGCTGGCGTAAGTCTTGGGAAGTCCGTGGCCAGGAAAAACGGCCGGACTCGACCCGCTTGTAGAGGAGCAGGAAACCGTCTCCTTCCCATAGCAGCCCTTTGATCTTCGAAGCGGATCTTCCGCAGAAGAGGAACAGGGTGTTTGGAACGAACAGCTTTTTACAAAACTGCCGTTCAATGATCGCGGATAGGGAGTCAATTCCATAGCGCAAGTCGGTAAAGCCGCAAACGATATAAATGCCGGCAAAGGAACGGGGA
Source organism: Lachnospiraceae bacterium (assembly GCA_015057955.1). Taxonomy (GTDB): domain Bacteria; phylum Bacillota; class Clostridia; order Lachnospirales; family Lachnospiraceae; genus RGIG5612. Next base: position 2,219 of record SVDE01000254.1, read on the forward strand.
TCAGCGTCTTTAAGCATAATGCACCGCCCGAATGAGAGTACGGAGGAAATCCTCAGGTATAGAAGATTCCAGTTCAAGGGCAACGCCGTCGATGCAGAGCCGGACGTTAGGATTCGAGTTATTCGCGCGAATTGTGCGATTCGTACGACTCACTGCGGGAGATTCGGAAACAGAGGTTTTCTGCCGAACTGAAGGGCGGGAAGCTGTAAGGGACAGAGGCACGATATCCGGAAGCATCTGATCAACGACCTCTTCTTTGAGCAGGTGTTTCCAGTAGTTGTATTTGTGGATGGAGATTTGATTCTGTTCACACCACTGGCGGACGGTCAGCCCGCTGGCCTTCTGATCGGAAAACCTTGCGGCCCATTCGGCTAAGTGCGCTTGATGGAGTTTTTGTCTGGCATTCATGAGATGAACCCTCCCTGGATAATAGTGGAAATCGAGCGATTCGCGCGATTTGAACGAAAAGCATCAGTACGGGTTATTATCTCAGGGATGTGGTAGAATTTAAAGGTACCGATTATTGAAGGCTTACGAAAGTCTGACAGAAGAGCAAAGA
>SVDE01000084.1 GCA_015057955.1 Lachnospiraceae bacterium
GGCCATACAGAACAGATCCTGCCCGCAGTAGCAGCAACCTGCACCAAGACAGGCCTGGCAGAAGGCAAGAAGTGCTCTGTCTGCGGCGATATCCTTGTTGCACAGGAGACAATCCTTGCACTTGGCCATACCGAGCAGATCATCCCCGGAAAGGCAGCGACCTGTACCGAGACAGGCCTGACAGAAGGCAAGAAGTGCTCAGTCTGCGGCGAGATCCTTGTGACACAGGAGACAATCCCTGTACTTGGTCATAGAGAGCAGATCATGCCTGCAATAGCAGCGACCTGCACCAAGACAGGCCTGACAGAAGGCAAAAAGTGCTCAGTCTGTGGCGATATCCTTGTGGCACAGGAGACCATCCCTGCACTTGGCCATACGGAGCAGATCATCCTCGGAAAGGCAGCAACCTGCACCAAGACAGGCTTGACAGAAGGCAAGAAGTGCTCAGTCTGCGGCGATATCCTTGTGGCACAGAAGACTATACCTGCACTTGGACATACGGGTGAATGGGTTGTGACAACTGCACCCGGACCCGGTGTGCCCGGTGAAGAAACACAAACCTGTACAAGATGCGGGCACAAAGAGACAAGGGCTATCCCGCCCACAAGCGTCGGTAAACCATTCGACATCGTCAAGTATGAAGGAGAGTGGACATATCTTGGAGCAGATGGCAATCCGGATTACACATATAACGGACCGGCATCAAATGCGAACGGCACATTCCTCATAACGAAGGGTATTGTGACATTTACTGATAATGGCGTTGTCAGCGGACATGACGGCAACTGGTATTATGTAAAAGCCAGCCAGGTCCAGACAAGTTTTACCGGTCTTCGCGATAACGCAAACGGCTGGTGGCGTATTGAAAACGGCGTGGTCAACTTCGACGCGGAAGGCGTATTCCAGAATGAGTATGGCTGGTGGTACGTCAAAGGCGGCAAGGTCCAGTTCAGCTACACCGGCATCAAGCCGAATGATTACGGCTGGTGGCGCATCGTTAACGGCAAAGTCGACTTCAGCGCAGAAGGCGTGTTCGATAACGAATACGGCTGGTGGTATGTCAAAGGCGGAAAAGTCCAGTTCGACTACACCGGCATCAAATCAAACAGCGCCGGTTGGTGGCGTATAGTTAACGGCAAGGTTGACTTCAGCGCAGAGGGCGTGTTCGATAATGAATACGGCTGGTGGTACGTCAAGGGCGGCAAGGTCCAGTTCAGCTACACCGGTATCAAGCCGAATGATTACGGCTGGTGGAGAATTGTTAACGGTAAGGTCGACTTCAGCGCTAACGGCCTGTACAGCAATGAGAACGGAACCTGGCTGTGCCAGGGCGGCAAAGTAAACTTTAGCTTTACCGGTACTTATGCCGGACGCCGTATTGTAGGCGGCAAAGTAGTTGGATAATACTAAATGGGGGCGGTCAGATGACCGCCCCTTTAATTGACCGCCCCCATCTGCATGGTTTTTTGGAAATAATTCTTAAAAACACCTCAGATGGGGAGAAAGGATGCAAATGACTTACAAAGAAGCACTTGAGACCATAACTCCGGGCAGGTACCGCCATTTTAAGGGAAATGAATACGAAGTGATCGGGATCGCGCGCCATTCAGAGGATGAAACGCCTCTGGTCGTATACCGCGCGCTGTACGGAGAGGGCGGCCTGTGGGTCAGACCGGCTGACATGTGGTGTGAAACAGTCGAGAAAGAAGGGAAGGTTTATACCAGATTTACAAAAATAGGGGACGAGTCTTTATAGAAGACCGTCCCTTTTCATTATGATGTCCATTGCTTCCATGTCAACTTCCATTTTCAGGATGTCTCCGCTGAACATGTTATTGTACATTTTTGTGAAAGCGTCGCCGCAGCTGTCAAGATACGCCAGGACGTCTTTCTGCATCTTGGCGGTTGCCATTCCTTTGGATTCTACTTCGGCGTAATTACTGACTACAGAAGTTAATGTAGGTATGTAGTATCTCTCAAACTGATTATAGTTCCGGCTTTTGCCATGCCCGGTGTCATGCTCGTAAATGATATCCTTGGCGATGAGAAGAACATGGTATACCTGCTCCCTGATATTTGGGTGACGTATTCCATCTGCGGCTTTGGATAATTCTTTTATGTAATCCTGCAGGGTCTCAGGCTCTTTAGCCTCATTTTCGGAAGGCTCTGGATCAACATTTCGGGTCTCTTCCTCCTCGGGGACCTCGCGCCAGGTGCCGTCAACAGCATTTGATGTGTCTCTCCGGCTGGACGTGTTCTGGCCGGATGTGCTTCTGCCGGCCATATTTTCCCAGAAAGACCTGTCTTCCCAGAAGCGGTCCTGTTTCCGGTCTTTTTGGTCTTCCACTTCGTGACTGCTTATTAAACCTATCTTTTCAAGGATGAACATGACAAACATCCTGATCAATCTTCCAAGCATTTCCGGTCTCCTGTTTACTGATGCACCAACCTGCAAAAAATTTTACATCTTTCTACATGTTATTACAATTATTTTGGTTATAATTAAGAAAACAGAAAGCGAGGGCACTGGAAATGTATTCTTCGTCAGTTAAGTATAATATGGACCGCGAATTCATCTATGAAAACTATGCTTCCATCCGTAAGGAAAATGATCCGGTATACGGAGTCGGCAGCGCCGAAGATGTGGTCATCACACCGGTAACCTACGACGAGCTGAATTACATACTGAATGCGGACGGCAGGCACATTTTCCTGTTTGGCGGCACATGGAGCGAAAAGACGCAGGAGGTCATTGGCAGGATCAACTGCTTCGCTGTAAAGCACGGTATCAGCTGCATTTACAATTTTGACTTCAGCGCCGACGGAGAAGGCGAGGACACATCCATCAAGGCTGACCTCCGGGAACAGGAAAGCTATGACGGTCCGGGAAAGAAAACGCCTAAAAAGTGCGCGCCTTATAATTATGAGTACGGTGAGATCGTGAGCAGGAACCTGACAGACCTTGGCTCATGGACTGATGATGAGATCATTTATCTGGATCTCTACTATGATGCGGTCAAGGTGCCTCTCCTTCATGAGCCGTTCCTTGTCCTGTACGACAAGGATGACCCGATGGGCCCCATCATCTATGCGGTGGATCCGGACCGGATGACGGACGATCAGATAGAGAATCTGTTCAGCATCGCTGAAAGCTATGGTGGGGTCACACCCTACACACACCAGGACTACATGTACGACGCGTTCAAGATCAATGAGCGCGGCCATGCGTTTAAGACCGAAGACGCATTTAAAAAGGGTGAGCAGATCAACATCACTCCCGTCACACTGCAGGAACTCAGATGGATACTCTCGCAGGAAGGCTCGTTCATGGTGCTGTTTGCCGGCGCATGGTGCGCCAACAGCCAGGCCTGCATCGCCACCGTAAATGACTACGCGGTGGCAAATGACCTGCGCATTTACATGATAGATATCCGCATCGACGGCAAATATCCGATCGACTTCTGGGGATACCCGAGAGCAAGAGAACTGCGGCTTAACAATCCGGCATTTACAAAGAGCTACCTTGACCTGTGGGAGAGGTGCCTCCCCGGTGCTCCGATCCTGTGCAAGGTCTCCATGGACACCCCGGGCAAATCCTTCAATCCGTATATAATGGATGATGAGGGCAACGAGCACGCGGTGCTCAATGTGGATGTCCCTTATCTGCTGGCTGTGAATAAGGATAGGTTATCCGGCCGCGGTACCAGGATGCCTGTGCTTGCAGCCTGCAACCATGACGGATTCGAACTTATAAACTGCAAGAACAGCTTCATATATTACAAGCCCAATTACCGCAAATACACTGCAGGAGTGTACTTTGTTGTAAATGCATATTGTGAGAGTTTGGGGATCGAGCCGAAGGACATTTCCATCAACAGGGAAGCGCCGCTTGTCGATGGTGAACCGGTTAAGAATCCTAATATAAGCGGGGAAGTGAAGTACTTCAAGGAGCATGACTGGTATAAGGAAATGCCACTTTTAAAGGATTGACGGATTCCGGTAAAAATCGCTTGCTTTATGGATTTGCTTGTGGTAATCTATATCAGCTGTGAAACAGATGGTCCTCTGTTACGAGGCGGGTGAGTGCCTGCTTAAGAAGTATTAAGAACATCGAATATTATTAAGGAGGTCACAACAAATGAACGATATCATCAAGAAGATCGAAGCCGGACAGGTCAAGGAAAGTGTTGACGAGTTCAGAGTAGGAGATACCGTCAGGGTATCAGCTCTGATCAAGGAAGGTAACAGAGAGAGAATTCAGGTTTTTGAAGGAACTGTTATCAAGAGACAGGGCGGCGGCGCACGCGAGACATTTACAGTAAGAAAGCTCTCAAGCGGTGTCGGCGTTGAAAGAACATGGCCGCTTCACTCACCGACAATCTCAGGCATCCAGGTCGTGAGAAGAGGTAAAGTAAGAAGAGCTAAACTTACATATCTCAGAAAGAGAGTCGGTAAGGCAGCCAAGGTTAAAGAGGCAAGCAGATAATATCGAAAAGCTCAAGCGGGGTGATCGGACGATCACCCCGTTTTTCTTGTTTTCGCAGGATGGTGTCAGCTAAATAGGCAGATTGAGCAAAAAAAGATGACATTAACTGTTAGTGCGCCTGCTGGAGTCAGCTAAATAAGGCATGAACTTCAAAAATAGATGACAAAAAAATAGATCATGTCGACTAAATTCATTCAAATAGCTCAAATTGGATGACACGCATGACGGGAACGCAAAAAAGCGTCATCTATTTTATCTTAAATGCCTTATATGGATGACATTCCGCCGCGGCAACTTAAGCGACAACTAAATAAGTAGAGTTTTAAACCTTATTGTGATAGAATGCACACATGAATTTCCAATGGTACCCGGGTCACATGACCAAGGCAAAAAGACAGATGCAGGAGGACATCAAGCTGATCGATCTGGTGATAGAGCTGATCGATTCAAGGATACCGTTCTCCAGCCGCAATCCCGACATAGATGAGCTCGCCAAAGGCAAGGCTCGTCTTATTTTGCTGAACAAAACCGACCTCGCCGACGCCAAAGTGACGGATGAGTGGGCGGCGTATTTTGCAGAGAAGAACATCCCGGTCTGCAAAGTGAACAGCAGGAACAACGCGGACATGAAACAGATCGAGGCGATCGTCAAGGAAGCTAGCGCGGAAAAGATAGAGCGCGACAGGAGAAGGGGAATCAAGAACCGTCCCGTCAGGGCGATGGTAGTAGGCATACCCAATGTCGGCAAATCCACATTCATCAACACATACGCCAGAAAGGCTGCCGCCAAGACCGGAAATAAGCCGGGCGTTACAAAAGGAAAGCAGTGGATCCGCCTCTCGAACACGCTGGAGCTTCTGGACACCCCGGGCATATTGTGGCCTAAGTTCGAGGACCAGAGCGTCGGGCTCAAGCTTGCTCTCATCGGCTCGATCAAGGACGAGATCATGAACATAGAAGAGCTTGCGCTCGAGCTGATCAGGATGATCGAAGAACGTTACCCGGATGCGCTTGAGAAGAGCTATACGCTCAGCAGCGTTGATGGAAACGACCTGCCTGATGAGATAAAGAACAGCGGTATCAAAGAGGTCATCATCCTCGGAAAGATAGCGAAGGCAAAGGGCTGCATAAAGAATGAGGGAGCCCTGGATACGCTGAGGGCAGCCAACATGCTGCTTGAGAATTTCAGGAACGGAAAAATAGGACGCCTCTCGCTCGAGAGACCGGATGAATTACAATAAAAGGAACGGGAAAAATGTTTGACTGGTTAAAAAAGAAAAAGACAGATGAAGAGCAGGAAGCTGCAGCAGAAGAAACCGTAGAGGAAACCGTACAGGAGGAACCGGCACCCGCACCGGCACCCGAGCCTGCGGCACCTAAGAAGAAACCCGGATTCTTATCCAGGTTCTTCAGAAATCTGAACAACTATATCGACGATGATTTCTATGATGAGCTCGAAGAGCAGCTGATCATGGGAGACATGGGCGTTTACGCCACAGAGGAGCTGATCGACAACCTCAAGGATGACATCATCATCAATAAGCTGAAGACCACCCAGGAGGCGAAGGAATTCCTCATAAAGGACATCAAGCGCATCATGGCGCAGCCGGCGGATGCATATGCATTTGAGAACCAAAAGAGCGTCGTCATGCTGATCGGCGTCAACGGAGTCGGCAAGACCACATGCGTTGCCAAGCTGGCAAACCGCTACATAAATGAAGGCAGGAAAGTCATCATGGCAGGAGCCGACACATTCAGAGCGGCAGCCATGGACCAGCTGAAAGTCTGGGCCGAGAGGACCGGATGCTTCATGGTGTCAGGAAATGAAGGCGCGGATCCCGGATCAGTCGTATTTGACGCGGCAAGGTCAGCCAAGGCAAGGGGAGCAGACCTCCTTCTTTGTGATACTGCAGGACGTCTTCACAATAAGAAGAATCTTATGAGCGAGCTTGCGAAGCTCGACAAGATACTCGCGGCCGAGCTTGGCGATTTCAAGAGGGAGAACCTCATCGTCGTTGACGCAACAACCGGACAGAACGCCCTCAATCAGGCAAGGGAATTCAAGGATGTCATGCATGTTGACGGCATAGTCCTTACCAAACTTGACGGCACTGCAAAAGGCGGCATCGCTGTCGCTATCACAAGAGAGCTTGGCGTTCCCGTCAAGTTCATAGGCGTTGGCGAGGGCGTGAACGACCTTAAGAAGTTTGACCCTGATAATTACGTGGAAGGATTATTTGCGGAATGATAAAGAACGAGAAATACGAACTTATATTTGAAAAGCAGGTTGATGACCTCAGCTCAAAAGGTTACCTGCTCAGGCATAAAAAGTCAGGCGCCAGGATCTTCATCCTGTCAAATGACGACGACAATAAAGTATTCTTTGTCGGATTCAGGACACCTCCTGCAGACAGCACCGGTGTTGCCCACATTATGGAGCATTCAACACTGTGCGGCTCAGAGAAATTCCCGCTCAAGGATCCGTTCGTAGAGCTTGCGAAGGGCTCGCTGAACACATTCCTGAATGCGATGACATTTTCGGACAAGACCATTTACCCGGTCGCGAGCTGCAACGACAAGGACTTCAGGAATCTCCAGGACGTCTATTTTGACGCGGTCTTCCATCCGAATGTATACAAGCATCCGGAGATCATGAAGCAGGAAGGCTGGAGCTACCGCATAGAGAACAAAGATGATCCGATCGAGTACAATGGAGTAGTGTACAACGAGATGAAGGGTGCGTTCTCATCACCTGATGAGGTGCTGATGAGGCAGACCATGAACTCGCTGTTCCCCGACACCGCGTACGGCGTTGAGTCGGGCGGTGATCCCGACTTCATCCCGGACCTCACATACGACGCGTTCCTTGATTTCCACAGGAAGTATTATCATCCGTCGAACAGCTACATTTACCTGTATGGAAATGTTGACATCGAAGAGCAGCTTGAGTGGATGGACAGGGAGTACCTCGGCGCTTACGACACCATCTGCCCGGACAGCATGGTCGCCATCCAGCAGCCGTTCAGTGAGATGCGTGAGATAGTTGACTTCTATCCGATCACTGACGATGAGGATGAGAAGGACAACACATATCTTTCCTACAGCATCGTGTGCGGAACGAGCATGGACATCAAGAGATCATACGCGATGCAGATGATCACATACGCCCTCGTTGATACACAGGGGGCTCCGATCAGGCAGCGCCTCCTTGACGAAGGCATCGGCAAGGACATCCTTCCCGTCTACGACGACGGCATCCTTCAGCCGTACCTGTCGATCACAGCCAAGAACGCGAACGAGGAACAGAAGGACAGGTTCCTTGAGATAATCAAGGAAGAATTTGAAAAGGCCGCTGATGGTGCCCTCAATAAGAGATCGCTCCTGGCAAGCCTTAATTCGCTCAAATTCAAATACAGGGAGGCAGACTTCGGCGGACTGCCGAAGGGCCTTATTTACGGCATTTCAAGCCTTACATGCTGGCTCTACGATGATGATTCGCCGCTCCTTCCGCTGGAGCTCGGAAATGTATTCGATGAGCTTGAGAAAGAGATCGATGGCTCATACTTTGAAGACCTGATCAGGGAAATGCTTCTGGGCAACCCGCATTCATCACTCGTGATCCTTAAGCCTAAGAAAGGGCTTGAGGCTGAAAAGAGCGAGGCAGTCGCAGCAAAGCTTGCCGCTTTCAAGGAGAGCCTGTCAGATGAGCAGATCGAAGAGCTCATTGCCCAGACAAAGGCTCTGGCTGCATACCAGGAAGAGCCCTCAACAAAAGAAGCTCTTGAGACCATACCTCTGCTTGAGCGCAGCGACATAAAGCGTGAGCCAAGACAGGTCAGCAACATAGAGGCAACAGTGGGCGGCATTCCCGTTCTGTGGCATAAATACAGCACGAACGGCATCGCGTACGTGTCGCTGATGTTTGACTGCAACAACATTGACAAAGAGCTGTTCCCGTACCTGGGGCTTCTAAAGTCCGTCATCAGTTTCGTGGACACCGAAGGACATACATATTCCGAACTGAACGATGACATCAATATCACTACCGGCGGATTCGGCATGGACTGCGGTGTGTACGGCAGGATCAAGGAAAAAGACAGCGCATCCGTTCTTGCGGACATGACAGTCAGAGTCCTGTATGAGAACATCGGCAAGGCATTTGACCTGATCGAGGAAGTTCTCTTCACCGGAAGATACGGAGATAAAAAGAGGCTTCATGAGATAGTTGCCGAGCTGCAGAGCAAACTGAAAATGGTGCTGATGTCAGCCGGACACATGGTCGCGGTCGTCAGGGCATCGTCATATTTCTCAAGGACTAACGCGCTCAAGGAGCTTATCAACGGCATAGAGTTCGTAAGGTTTGTGGACGACATCGAGAAGAACTTCGATGAGCGTGCCGACAAATTGATCGAAAACCTTGAGAAGATCATCAGGCAGATCATCGTCCCCGGAGGCGTGCTGGTAAATGTTACCGCTGACGAAAAAGGCTATGATCTCGTAAAAGCCAGACTGGCCGAATTTGCTGAGAAGCTTAAGGCAATGAGCAGAAATGAAAGCCCTTCAGCCGGCGTCGACTTCAGGGACAGAAACTACGATTTTGAAGGAAAAGGCTTTGAACTCAAAGCGCTTAATGAAGCATTCAAGACCTCGGGCGCTGTAAACTATGTGGCGCGTGCGGGCAGGTTCATTGACAGCTTCAAGGATTATACAGGCGCAGTCAGCGTATTCCATACGATCATGCGTTTTGAATACCTGTGGTTCAACATCCGCGTCCAGGGCGGAGCCTACGGATGCATGAGCCGCGGCAGGGCTGACGGCGAGATGGCATTTGTCACATACAGGGATCCTCATGTAAAACGAAGCAATGACATATTTGAGGGCATTCCTGACTTCCTCGAGTCATTTGAATGCGACGAGAGGGAAATGACGAAGTATGTCATCGGCACAATGAGCGGCGTTGATACTCCGCTGCCGCCTTCATCAAGAGGATCAACGGACTTTGCCATCTACATGGACCGCTCAACAGATGAAGAGCGCGCGAAGGTAAGGGCGCAGATCATTGACTGCACAGTTGATGACATCAAAAAGATCACGCCTCAGATAAGGAAAGCCCTGGCGGGCGGATACATCTGCTGCGTCGGATCTGAAAAGAAAATAGAGGAGGATAAGGACCTCTTCGGAGCAGTGAGGAATCTCTTTGAATAACGAAAAGTTTAAATCAGGATACGCGGCCATAATAGGACGACCGAACGTAGGCAAGTCCACGCTCATGAACTGCATCATAGGGCAGAAGATCGCCATCACGTCCAATAAGCCGCAGACCACGAGAAACAGGATACAGACAGTCTATACCGATGAGAACGGCCAGATCATTTTCCTGGACACGCCCGGCATCAACAAGGCAAAGAACAAGCTCGGCGAGTACATGCTGAACTCAAGCCTTACCACCATCAGGGATGCAGACGTCATACTGTGGCTTGTCGAGCCGACTGATCACATAGGAAACGGTGAGCAGTTCATAATCGGCGAGCTTGAGAAGGTAAACCTTCCGGTCATCCTTGTCATTAACAAGGTCGACATGGTGCAGAAGGAAAAGGTATTTGAGGCGATCGACACATACCGCAAGGTATACGACTTCGCCGAGATCGTGCCGATCTGCGCCCGCGACGGAAAGAACGTGGACACGCTGCTCGAGCAAATCATGAAGTACCTTCCGTACGGCCCTATGTACTACGATGAAGACACGCTGACGGACCAGCCCATGAAGCAGATAGTCGCGGAGACCATCAGGGAGAAGGCGCTTCACTGCCTGTCGGATGAGGTGCCGCATGGCATCGCTGTCGTCATCGACAGATATAAAGAGAGAGTCAGGCCGGACGGTGTGCAGATAACTGACATCGACGCGACCATCATCTGCGAGAAGGATTCCCACAAGGGCATCATCATCGGAAAAGGCGGGGAGATGCTAAAAAAGATCGGCTCCACTGCCAGATATGACATTGAGCAGCTTGTCGGCAACAAGGTCAACCTCAAGCTCTGGGTCAAGATCAGAAAAGAGTGGAGGGATTCCGACGCTCAGCTCAAGAACTTCGGATACGACGCAAAGAACCTCGAATTATGAGTAATGTATCTGTAAACGGCATAATCATTTCCTCGATGCCGATCGGGGAATATGACAGAAGGGTAGAGATCCTTACCTCTGACTACGGAAGGATCTCTGCTTT
>SVDE01000255.1 GCA_015057955.1 Lachnospiraceae bacterium
CATTTTTTCTTTCCTCCCTTAATAAGTCCGATGATTATTAGTATGACGCCGACCGCTGCGCCTGCAAGCAAACAGAGCCATTTGACATTGCCGTCGACGGTAAATGCGTTCCATGTTGCCGGGTAAAATGCCGGCCATCCGAGGTTATATCCCGCGATAAAACCGAGTATGCTGTTGATCGAGAACAGGAAAGCTCCGCATATGATACAGCAGATACCTGCTTTGACCAGCCCGTTCGTCCTAAGGTAGCGTATGATCACGAAGAACAGCCATACAAGGACGATCATTGCCGCGGATACCATGAATCCGATGCCCCAGAAAGATCTGTTTCTGGTAGCCAGGCCTATGCATGCCATCATGACGAAGTACAGTACTGTATCCGCCGCCATGCAGATAAGAGCTTTGTGCCTGCCCAGCCGGCTCTTTATGGGTCCCCGGTTGACCACGATAGGACCGAGGATCAATGTCAGCCCGAACAGTATTGAAGATGCCGCAATCAGGAACCATGTGCCGCCGTTGAATGCGGCTATCACTGCCAGCAGTATGAGAAGGCACAGCGTTCCGAGCCCCGCGGTCCACAGGAATTTGTTTTTGGGTGCCACCAGCGGAACAACTATCAGTGAAGCGCCGAGGAGCAGAGCTGCGATCACTATGAACAGGCTTTTAGCGCTGTTCCTTGTGGCTACGGTCACGATGAAAAGAACAATGACCGGGATCAGCATCGCCATGCCGATGATCAGGCCGGCAAGAGCTGATCTCCTTTTGAATACTTTGCGCTGTGTTTTGAGCACATCTGTTTTTTCGGTTATGAGTTCTTCTTCTATTTCAGTATTTTTGAGACTCTTCAGCATTCCCGCGCAGTCAGCACAGGTGGATAAATGTTCCCTGATCATTTCCCTGCTCGCAGGGCTGCATATGTCATCCACATATAACGGGAGCAGATCCTGCACGATCTCACATTGTTTATTCATTATGCGTCCATCCTTTCCTGAATTTTAAGCCTTGCCCGGTGATAGGTAACTCTTGCCCAGTTTTCCGTCTTCTGGAAGATCATCCCGATCTCCCTGAAGGAGAGCTCACCGAAAACCCTCAGTTCGAACACCTCGCGATACGGTTCTTCGATGGAGTGGAGAATGCGGTGGATCTGAAAAGACATTGCCTTGTCGGTCACTGCTTTTTCGACGTCTGCGCCGGAATCTGTCTCCGGCTGTTCGTCCGTGTGCTTCTTCCTGCGGCGCATCTCGTCATTGAACAGGTTCTTGGCGATCGCGCACAGCCAGGTCGATTCTTCAGACTGACCTCTATATGCGGAGCTTTCCGTGGTAAAGGCCTTGAAGAAGGTTTCCTGCGTTATCTCTTCCGCGAGATGGACGTCGCCCGCCATCGACATCACAAAAGAGTAGACCTTCATGTAATATGCCTGGAACATCTTTTCAAAGACGTCCTTATCCACCTTTTTTCACCCTCCTTTCTTTTGAATTCATCTGTTAGACGCGGTAATTGCTGTTTCGTTACAAAAAAATTAAAAAAAATTTCCGCATGGGCGTAAAGCCTGCTTTTGTGTTGTATAATAAAACAAAATAAGAAGAAAAACTATCGCTAAAAAGAGAGGTAATCCATGAGACGTTCACAGGGCCACGGGCTGCTCCTCAGCATCATCATAAACATGTTGTTCCGCGCATACTGGCTCGTGCTGGTAGCGGTACTGATCATCCTGCATTTCGCGCTGGGATGGCCTCTGTGGCTGATCGTCATCCCGATCGCGTGCTGGTTTCTGCATTCGCTGCTGATCACGCTCATACTCGGATGGGCAAACAGCAATTCAGAACCTCCTAAAGTGCAGGAGAACAAGAACCCGTATTCTTATAGGAAAGACTGAGATGGAAAAAGAGTTCGTTAAAAAAGAGATATGGTTTCACAGGGATGGACTTAAGATCTACAGCAGATGTTATCTGCCGCAGGGGAAAGGCCCGTTCCCGGCCGTTATCATGTGCCACGGATTCTTAGGCAGCAGCGCTGACAAGATCGACTGCGCGCAGAGGTACGCCGAGGCGGGATTTGCGGCATGCGCATTTGACTTCTGCGGGGGTTCGCCAAATACAAAGAGCGACGGTCAGACAACAGAGATGTCCGTCATGACAGAGACCGAAGATCTGCTGGCTGTATTCGATCAGCTGAAGGCATATGACTTCATTAAAGAAGATTCAATGTATCTGTGGGGTGAGAGCCAGGGCGGAATGGTCGCGGCGCTTGCTGCGGCGCGTCTGAAAGATAAGGTGAAAGGCCTGATCCTGTTTTATCCCGCTCTCATGATCCCGGATCTTGGACGGGCAGAGACGGGTACGCTTGCAAATGTTACTGACACCATCCTCTGGGATGTGCCGATCGGCAGATGCTATATCGCGGATGTGTGGGATCTTGATCCATTTGCAGAGATAGTGAAATATGAAGGCCCGGTATTCATCTGTCACGGGACAGCAGATGACATAGTACCGATCTCTTACTCGGAGCGGGCAAGAGACACATATAAAAATGCGAAGTACATGACAGTCGAAGGCGCAGGCCATGGCTTTACTGTTGACGTAAGGGAAAAAGTGGATAAAAGGATAATTGATTTTCTAAGGAGTGCAGAAAATGATGACTGAACTTGAAGCCATTGAGGCAAGGCATTCTGTAAGACAGTATAAGGACATTCCCGTTCCGGAAGATGTACGCGAACAGCTAAAGGCATTTACTGATGAGGT
>SVDE01000256.1 GCA_015057955.1 Lachnospiraceae bacterium
TATTCATGCATTGGAACATGGTGAAGAGATCGGACTTGGAAGCCGTACGTATGAACTGGTAAATATTGATGAGTGATATTTGGAGTATTTTACAAAGGGAATTCGTTTATATCCGGTATTACTTTGAAATACAGTTTATACAAATCTTCTGGTACTGGGTATTAGGTATGCTGATAGGGTCTTTCATCTCTGTGTTCATGAAGAAGAATATCCATGAAGCTTTTGCGGGAATACGGAATAAGAGATGGGGTATCTTCGGTATTATCCCTGCATGTTTACTTGGTATTGCTTCACCGTTATGCATGTATGGAACCATTCCGATTGCGGCTTCTTTCCGGAAACAGGGTATGCGGGAGGACTGGTTAGCCGCCTTTATGATGGCATCGATCTTATTGAATCCGCAGCTTATCATCTATAGTGCTGCTTTAGGTATGAAAGCATTGCTTGTCAGAATCATCAGTTGTTTCTTCTGCGGTCTAACAGCAGGCTTGCTTGTATTCTGTTTTTACAGGGAAAAGGAATTCTTTGATTTCACCGGTTTCTCAGAAAGGGAAAGTCATGATACAGATCCGAATCTATTGATGAGATATCTGAAAAATCTTGGCAGGAATATTCGTGCTACCGGTTTGTATTTTCTGATCGGTATTCTGTTATCGGCATTGTTTCAAAGGTATGTACCGCAGGATATGATGGTTGATGTATTCGGTGGAAACGAGGCATGGGGTATCCTGATGGTTGCAACTATTGGTGTGCCGTTATATGCCTGTGGCGGAGGAACTATTCCTTTACTGCAAAGCTGGCTGATGGAAGGCATGAGCATGGGTAGTGCTTCTGCATTTATGATTACCGGACCTGCCACAAAGATCACCAATTTAGGTGCATTAAAAATTGTGATGGGTTGGAAAAGATTTCTGACATATATACTGTTTGTGATGCTGTTTTCGCTGGTGTGCGGAATGATAGTGAATATGATATAAAAATATCAGACTGTTTTGAACAATCTGATATTTTTACGTGTGCCGGGCATGGCACTGATCTAGACAATATGTAAGAACCCTCCAAGTAAACATGTAGAGCCGTGGATTTACCTGCGGTGTATACTGTTTATTGGACAAATAAAGTATGCACAGGAATTACCGCATACATGAACCAGGAGGGTCTTATATGACAAAAACAGTTTACATCGGAATGGACGTACATTCAACCAATTACACACTCAGCAGCTATACTTGTGAAACAGACAACTGCTTTTCTACCGTCAAACTCGGTCCGGAAGTGAAAAACATTCTAAAGTACATTAACCGGATCAAAGAAGTTCATGGTGATGATGTTGAAATCGTCACCGGTTATGAAGCCGGCTGCCTTGGCTACACTCTGTATAAGGATCTTAAGAAGGAAGGAATCAAATGTATCATTATCGCTCCGACTACTCTTCCCAAACAGAAAGCAGGTGAGATCAAAACCGATAAGCGGGACGCTCAGAAGATCGCCCGCGCTCTGGGCACCGGAACTTATAAATCGGTCTATGTCCCGGACCAGGAAGATGACGATGTCAAGCAGTACATCCGGATGAGAGACGATCACAAGCTGACACTCAAGAAGACAAAACAGCAGATCACTGCCTTCTGTCTTCGTAATGGCTTCACTTTCACAGATGGCAAATCCAAATGGACTCAGAAACATATCAAGTGGTTAAGATCTCTGGAAATGACAGCGATGCAGAGAGAAATCCTTGATGAATATCTGATTACATTCGACTACTACACTCTGCGGATAAAACAGATGGATGAAAAGATCGAAGAGATCTCACATCAGGTACGCTATGCGGAAAAAGTCTCCAAACTGTGCTGCTTTGCCGGCATGTCCACGCACAAATCCTTATGCCATATTGTTGAAACAGGCGATTTTTCAAGATTCGCCAAAGCTCCTTCCTATTCCGCATATCTTGGTACTGTTCCCGGCGAGGATTCCAGCAGCACAAGTGTGAACAGGCTACCGATCACCAAGGCAGGAAACAGCCATCTGCGAATGCTTGACATTGAAGCAGCACACGCCATTGGAAGGACATCAAAACAGAAATCCCGCACATTAATGGAACGGCAGAAAGGCTGTTCTTCAGAAATCATTGCATATGCGGATAAAGCCAATGCGCGTATGCGGAAGATGTACAAAGATATTTCTCAGAGAAAAAATAAGAATGTAGCCGCTGCAGCTGTCGCCAGGGAGCTTGCCTGTTTTATATGGGGAATGATGACCGATCACATATCCTGACTGATGTGCCTGGATCTCTGCATCAACTGTGTAAAATCTGACAAGCGGATTTATTCCACGGTTCAATTGACAACGGGGCCCTGTACCCCTTGACCCCGAAAAAGCGAAGCTGTTGGAAGAAATAATGCCCTTTGGCAACACCCTCGCATCAAGTGTACAAGGGGTACACCCGTTATCAATCGACTTTCGCGGCATAAAATCGCTGTGGGTAAAAATAAATATATCAACTCTTCAACTCCGGCACATCAGTGACGGAATACGAATACAACCTTAAGGACATCTGGAAGAAGCTCTTGGACATTCAAGGTAAAATGTTCAGTTATCTGCGAACCAGCTATGCAGGCATCCATTAACAGATGATCCGCGCTTCTAGACAGCAGAACTTCACGGCGGAACCATTGACCTGCCGAGGGAAACCAATAAGCGAATATCAGAGTGGCCAACTACCG
>SVDE01000007.1 GCA_015057955.1 Lachnospiraceae bacterium
AATGAGTGTTACTTTATTATTAGGAAAATATAAGAACCGGCAAAGGAGACTTAAATGATCACTCTTACAGACAAACCTGTATATCTGCTGAACGGGACCACTCTTTCCGAAACTCCCGGCCAGTACTCCGTAAGCGAAGCCGATGCCCGCAAAGGCACCATGGCATACTCTATCCTGAACGCGCACAACACATCAGGAAACATGGACAAGCTTCAGCTTCGTTTCGATAAACTCATATCACACGACATCACATATGTAGGCATCATTCAGACCGCAAGGGCTTCAGGCCTTGAAAAGTTCCCTATGCCTTACGCGCTCACCTGCTGCCACAATTCGCTGTGCGCGGTAGGCGGCACAATAAATGAGGACGACCACGAGTTCGGTCTTACATGCGCCAAGAAATACGGCGGCATCTTTGTTCCTCCTCATCAGGCAGTCATTCACCAGTTCGCAAGGGAGATGATGGCAACAGGCGCCGGAATGATCCTCGGCTCTGACTCCCACACCCGTTACGGTGCTTTAGGCACAATGGGCGTAGGCGAAGGCGGCGGCGAGCTTGCCAAGCAGCTCCTTAACAAAACATATGATGTGAACATGCCCAAGGTTGTCTGCGTATATCTCACAGGCAAGCCTGAACCCGGCGTAGGTCCCCAGGACGTTGCGATCGCTCTTGTCGGTGCCACATTCGGAAATGAGTTCGTCAAGAACAAAGTCCTTGAATTTGTAGGCCCCGGAATCGACAACCTGAGCGCTGATTTCCGTATCGGCATAGACGTCATGACCACTGAGACCACATGTCTTTCTTCCATATGGAGAACCGACAGCGAGATCAAAGACTGGTATGAGATACACGGAAGGGCTGAAGACTACAAAGAGCTCAATCCGGCAGAAGTCGCTTATTATGACAGCCTCATCGAGATCGACCTCTCCAAGGTCAAGCCGATGATAGCTCTTCCCTGCCATCCGAGCTGCGCTGTAACAATAGAAGAATTCAACGCCAACCTCGATGACATTCTAACAGAGACCGAAAAGAGGGCTCGCATTTCCCTGAACGCTCCCGACTTCGAGCTTCACAGCAAAATCAGGAACGGAAAGTTCTACGTTGAGCAGGGTATCATCGCCGGCTGCGCAGGAGGTGGATTTGAAAACCTCTGTGCCGCTGCCGACATCCTCCGCGGCTCAAATATCGGATCTGACATGTTTACCTTAAGCGTATATCCGGCTTCAATGCCTGTATACATGGAACTCATAAAGAACGGCGTCGCTGCCGACCTCATCACTGCAGGCGCAGTCATGAAGACAGCTTTCTGCGGACCTTGCTTCGGTGCAGGAGATACCCCGGGCAACGGAGACTTCTCCATCCGTCATTCAACAAGGAACTTCCCGAACAGGGAAGGCAGCAAGCCGGGCGCAGGCCAGATAGCTTCCGTTGCTCTCATGGACGCAAGGTCAATTGCCGCAACAGCTGCAAATAAGGGATATCTTATCCCCGCTACTGACATTGATGTAAACTTTAATAAGAGAAAATACTTCTTCGACAAGACCATTTACGAGAACAGGGTATTTGACAGCAAGGGCGTTGCAGATCCCGATGCCGAGATCAAACAGGGTCCCAACATCAAAGACTGGCCTGCAATGTCAGCTCTTCCCGAGAATCTTGTACTCAAGATCGTCAGCGAGATCCACGATCCCGTCACCACTACTGACGAGCTCATACCTTCAGGCGAGACTTCCTCATACAGGTCCAACCCGCTCGGACTTGCTGAGTTCACTCTCTCAAGAAAAGACCCTGAGTATGTCGGCGAGGCTAAGAAGGTCCGTGACGTGGAAACCGCCCGCAAAGAAGCCAAATGCCAGGGCGTGGCTCTGCCTGAGTTCAGACCCATCAAGCATACTCTTAAACAGTACTTCCGCTTCAGCGATGAAGAGTTCGGCATCGGCTCAACCATATACGCAGTCAAGCCGGGCGACGGCTCCGCCAGGGAGCAGGCCGCAAGCTGCCAGAAGGTGCTTGGCGGATGGGCAAACATCGCCCGTGAATACGCCACAAAGCGCTACCGCTCTAACCTCATCAACTGGGGCATGGTACCGTTCACCTTCCCCGAGACGGACATTCCGTTCCACAAGGGCGACTGGATCTTCGTTCCGGGCATTGCATCTCAGCTTGCCGCCGGCGCTACAGAGTTTACGGCATATATCGTAAGGCCGACCGAAGAGAAGAAGGCCGAGGAAGGATGCGATGAAGCTGCAATGAACAGCGCGGCTCTTGCAGATCCGGACACTGCTGCTGACATGGTGAAGATCACGCTCCACATGGATCCTCTCACCGATGATGAGAAGGACATCATCCTCAAGGGATGCCTGATAAATTACTATAAAGGGTAATTCGTCTTTTTAGCAGGGCGTTAGGGGGCAGTCTGCCCCCTAACGGTAGGTTTTCAGCTGGTTTGAGGTCAAAACCATAGCGCTAGGGGGCGATTTGAGCCAAACAATAAGCGCTAGGGGGCGGTTTTCACCCCCTAGCGCACTATTTTTAGTCAATAATAATGTAGAAATGCCGCGTTATGGGGCAAACTGCCCCATAACGCCATATCAATTCAGACCTGTATCTCGCCTGACAGGATCTTCCTGTAATCTTCCAGATTCTTTCTCAGCAGATTCGGAATGTCAAGTTCGTAAGGACATCTTGTCTTGCAGATTCCGCAGTCAACGCAGTCATCGATCTTGGCCATCTCCGCCTGCCAATGCTCATTAAGCCAGGCTGCGCTCGGGGCACGGCGGACCATCTGGGACATTCTTGCACATGCATTGATCGTAATACCGACCGTGCACGGTGCACAGTAACCGCAGCCTCTGCAGAATTCTCCGAGGAGTTCTTTCCTGTCACTTTCTATCACTGCTTTAAGCTCATCTGTCATTTCGGGCATTTCATCGAAGAATGACAGCCACTCGTCCAGTTCATTTTCTCTCTGGACACCCCAGATCGGAAGCGCCGGATACTGGCTCATGAATGCCATGCACGCTTTTGAGTTGGTAAGAAGTCCTCCGGAGAGACCTTTCATTGCTATGAATCCCATGCCGGCTTCTTCGCAGGCTTTTACCAGGGCGATGTCCCGGTCACTTGCAAGATACGAGAACGGGAACTGAAGGGTCTCATAAAGACCGCTCTTTACTATCTCTTCCGCTACACCTATCTTATGTGCGGTGATGCCTATGTGGAGGATCTTTCCCTCTTCTTTTGCCTTCAGCAATTCCTCATACAATCCTGTTCCGTCGTCCGGAGCGAAGCACTGCGGTGCGCAGTGGAGCTGATATATGTCAATATAATCCGTCTTCAAAAGCCTAAGGCTTGTCTCAAGGTCCTTCCTGAGATCCTCGCCGGTCTTGGCCTGAGTCTTTGTGGCGATGAACACCTTATCTCTCATGCCTTCAAATGCGATACCCACTTTTTCTTCACTATCCGTATAAGCCCTTGCGGTATCGAAATATGTCATCCCGTTATCATATGCCTTGCGCAGCAGCATGACAGCATAATCAGTGCTTACCCTCTGTATGGGCAGAGCGCCAAACGCATTCTGGGGAGTTGTTATCCCGGTCTTTCCAAGTGTGAGATTCTTCATGGCGGTCTCCTTTCCATTCACATTTATCATTCCTATTTATGATGATTATATTATGTCGGTAAAGGATTGAAAAGTGTTTATATATTTATGTAAAAAACAGTTTTCTGTGGAGCGATGTAATACATTTTCTGTAATACACATCAAATATATCGTAGTTTTTCACAAATCGAAATGACGTCCATTGACACAGAAAGAGCGCCCGTTTAGAATGTGCTCATCATCCGATCCCGGATGTTCCTCATCGGTTCCGATGCAGGTTTTTACACAGGAAAAGAGGTCCATAATGGCAGGATATTCCCTGGCTGTCTTTAGTGACAGTTTCGATTACATCCATCATTTTTTGGCATATTGCCGTGATCATGATACGCCTTTTGATGTTTCCGGGTTTACAGATCCGCAGTCCCTTAAGGCTCACCTTAAGAACTGCGGCATCGATATACTGCTGCTCCCCCGGGGTATGGAACATATAGGAATTATCAACCTAAAGTCGGAAAAAAAGATAGGAGAGATCGTGTACCTGGGGGAGCAGCGAAATCTTGGATCATCTCCTAAAGAAATACTCATGTATCAGCCGATGTCATATCTGCTGTCAGACCTTGAGACAATAGCAAGCACATCTTTTAATGATCGGCCTGACAGCGATCCCGATCTTTGTATTGTCGGAATATTTGCCCTCGACGGGGACGCATCTCCCGGTGATCTGGCGATCCTCCTGTCAGACTCTCCCGAGTTTTCAGGGAAAAAAGTTCTTTATATCGATCTGGACAGTTTTTCCGGGTTTAGTTACGAGCACAGTCTCAAGCTTAACGGCAGCCTGTCTGATCTGATCTTTTATTACACCATGGGGTCTGATGAGCTGGCTTATGCGCTTAAACAGTGCGTAGTCCAACTAGGCAGCATCCACTATGTGGCTCCTGCTGTCGCCGGCGATGATCCTGACGAGATCGCGTACACACAGTGGAGATCCTTTGTCACCGCTATTGCCGCCGCCGGAAATTATAGCGTGGTCATATTTAATCTAAGATCAAACTGCCGGAATTTCCTGCATATGTTCGCCGCATGCAGGAAGATATATCTTTTCGCCAACTCATACGAGACAGCAGTATCAGGTGCTTTTACATCCGGGTACAGCGGTGCAAGGGCAATGGCCTTCCATGATCATTTCATCCGCAACGAGCGTCCCGACATACTTCTCAGGATGGAAGACGGGTATGAGATCCAGGCCGGGATCCTTCAGAATGCTTCTTCAAAAACGAAGAAATTTAAAGACCGATGGAAAAAAACGACCTGACCGCCCGCTTAAAAAAACGGCTTATCAATGATATCGACATTGACCGCTCTCTGGACGCTCCCGAACTGAAAAAACATATCGCGGGCATGATCGGAGATGAACTATACGGATCCCTCCTTTCCGTCAGCGAAAGGCTGCAGGTCTGCAGGGAATTGTTCAACTCCGTACGCGGACTCGATGTGCTCCAGGAGATAATTGACGACGATGAGATAACAGAGATCATGATCAATGGTCCCGAAAGCATCTTTATCGAAAAGCACGGTGTCCTCTCAAGATATGACGGCTGTTTTTCTTCACCTGACAGGCTGACCGATGTTATTCAGACCATCGCGGGGCAGTCAAACAAAAGGGTGAATGAAGCCTCTCCCATAGTCGATACCAGACTTCCGGACGGCTCACGTGTAAATGTGGTCCTTCCTCCGGTTTCTGTAAGCGGTGCGACTGTAACGATAAGAAAGTTTCCTAAAAATCCCATATCAATGGACGACCTGATCCGCTTTGGGAGCATTACCGAAGAAGCGGCTGCTTTTCTAAAGGACCTTGTCAGATCAGGCTACAACATCTTCATCAGCGGCGGTACAGGTTCCGGGAAGACCACATTCTTAAATGCGCTGTCCGATTATATCCCTAAGTCTGAACGCATCATTACGATAGAGGATTCAGCTGAGCTTCAGATCCGCCACATAGATAATCTTGTCAGTCTCGAATGCAGGCCTCCCAATACCGAAGGCGAAAATGAGATCTCCATACGCGACCTTATAAGAACATCTCTCAGGATGCGTCCGGACCGGATCATCGTAGGGGAAGTAAGGGGAGCTGAAGCCTTTGACATGCTGCAGGCGATGAACACAGGACATCTTGGATTCCCGTCTTGCCTACAATTATTTCTCCCGATTCCTTACTATCATTACTATTATTTACGGGCAATGCGCTCGTTATTTTTATAGTCTTTCCGGACTTCAGTGTCATATCAATATCTCCATTCTCATAAATATCTATTCTTTCAATATAGTTCAGCACTCTATCTCTATCGATAGTCGTAAAGCTTCTTAGCTCTGCAAGGGCTTCTTTTATTTCACTGATTTTGTTATGAACAAAAGAATCATCCAGTGCCAAAGCCTCTTTTTGTGTAATAAGATTTGTGAGGTCCGAAATATCATTTTCGAATCCGTTAATTCGGTTTTTAATCCGTTCTTTCGCCGCATCATTTAATCCACCTTCTGAAAGACTGTCAATCAGAACATCTATTTTCTGTTCCAAAGAAGCTTTTTTCTTCTTCAAACTTTCAATGGTTACTGAATCGGAATTAGCTGCCTCAACACATTCTGTCAGGACTTTTTCGAGTGCGGTAAAAGCCTGTTCCTGTTCGGCAAAAGTTGCTTTTAATACCTGCCTGGTTATTTCTTCCATATCTTTTTCTGTGATTTTGGCTGAAGGAAAAGGACAATCGGAATGATTTTTTACTCTATATATAGGTTTAGTCTCTTTACGATCAGCATACCCGAAGTGGTAGGGCTTTCCGCAGCAAGCGCAGAAAATTTTTCCCGCAAAAAGGTGAGTTCCCCGAAAATGAGCTTGTGTAACTTCTTTATCAGCAGTGACATATGTGGTCTTACGTGTTTGTCGTATCCTCTGAGCCATTTCAAACAGCTCAGGATCAATGATCTGTAAGTCATTTCTTTCTATCAATATCCAAGATTCCTTTGGAAGCTTAATGCGCTTTGATTTAGATTTCCCAGCCCCAAGCTTGGTCGTGCGCTTATTGATATAAAAGTGTCCGATATATCGTTCATCCTGCAGAATATTTGATATGGTTTTTTCACTCATATGTCTGCCCTTTTTATCCATCATTCTTTTGATGCCAGAGGGAGTTCCATTCCGGAAAACATACTCTTCAAAAATGCAGACAACGTCATCTGCTTCATCCTGATCAATGCTGATGGTTTTAGTTTCTCTATTCCAGTCATAGCCGAAAGAAATATCTTTGGCAGATAACTCTTTCCTTTCACAACGGAGCTTATGAGTCATTCTTCCTTTTTCACTTTGATCACTGACATAGTCTGCATCCATAGCAAATTTTATTGAGTTGAATATCCTCTCCTTCCGGTCTTCAAAGTCGTGGATGAAAGAATCTTCCAAGGTGAGAACGGTGACTTCTTTTTCCCTTAATAAATTGGTCAGGGCAAGAGAATTGTATTCATCACGGTTAAGTCTGGACATGGATTTTACAATAATCAGATCCAACAGCCCCTCTTCCACATCATGAAGCAGCCGGTTATAATCCGGCCGGTTGTAATCACTTTTGCCAGAAATTCCATCATCCACATATACACTTATTAGTGCGATATTGGGGTGCGTTTCGATATAACTTTTAGCTAGGGCGACCTGATTAGAGCAGGAATCCTTTTGGCTGTCATTATCCGTTGATACACGCGCATATACACCTGCACGGACTGTTCCGATAGCTGTTTTTCCGTTTACTATTTCTTTGATTTTATCTACATATCCCATAATCTATATCTCCTTCCTATATTTCAAAAATCCATCTTGTAATGAATAAATGTCTAGTTGCAGAGCTTCGCGGACTTTACAAAAGTTTGCAGTCCTCCAATGGACATCATTCAGATTCTGAACAAGGAGCAGGTCATATTGTTCCTTGTTTTCAATCAATCGTTTCAGATTGATCTGCTCTCCGTCATTCTGATGGAGACTTTCATCAAAAAACTGGTCTTTGATAGACCAGTTTGTTTTCATCTTCGCAAAAAGTTTCATGGTATCATTCTGCACGGTTACGATCTGTTTCAGTTGATTCTGTTCCCCGAACCGGCAGTTATAAGTAGCAACCCGCAATGGTTTGTCAAAGGGCTCTTCCTCAAAAATGAAGTTGCCGTTTTCAACCGAAAAAACAGATATGCCTTTTTCCCGAAACTCCTTTAGTATATCCATACATTTCTTTGTGTTTTTACTTATATGATAAAAGTCCTTCACGATCAGCGCATCGTATTGCTCACAACAATTTTGGAGGCGGTCAAATTCATGTCGTTCACACCTGAGCAGACTTTTATCACAAAAAACATCAGCAATTTCAAAGCCCTTGGATTCTGCAAATTCTCCAAGGGCTTTTAGCTGAGTTTCATATACAATTGGCCTTTTATCTGATCCGTCTGTGAAATGATATATCACTGCTTTTGGTTTTATCATTGTCGCCTCCTTTCTTCGATAATATTAATTACCGCCTCAAACGGAGTTGGATCTTTAACTCCGCAGATATCTGTGCGTTTTAATATTTCTTCTTTTTTTCTCCGATTTTTCCTTTGCTTAATTCTTTTTTTCATATTTATCCTTTCTTTTTTGGCATGCTTAATAATCATATTGCAATACAGCGACATCCGATGATTCGGGAAACGCCGGGCTCTCACGAGCCATTTTTTGTTATCACGTGGCTTTGGCTTGCCACAATTTGGTTAAAAATTTTTCGGGTGTTATGCCGATGCTAACACCCGAGGTTTATTTTCACCTTTTATTGTTTTTCTGATTGCTGTGATCCTGCTTACAGCCATGTTATATATTGTTTCATCTATCTTGTTTGTCCGAAGCAGATCATTCAGTAATAGTATTTCAAGTGATAAATTGTTTTTTTCCTTCATATATTTCCCTCTCCTTGTTAAAAACATTTAAGTTATTAGTTTGATTAAATTAGTAACAAATTTGTTGTTTTCTGTATTATAACATCATATTTGTTATTGTCAACAGCAAATTTGTTGTTTTCAAATCGAAAATACATCTTTTTTGTATTTGGAGATAACTTTTTTGTTGTTTTTTTCATATCCATTTTAGTTAATATGTGCTATAATCCGTTCAACAATGTAATCATCAAGAAAAGAGAGGACATTATGGGTATTTGGGTAAATGTTCCAAATGGAACTGATCCGATGGATTTTAATGAGGAAACATCTGCCGACAGAATTGGCAGACGAATTAAAGATATACGAATAGCTCGAGGGTTGTCGCAGCAAGAATTAGGAGCGTTGGTAGGATTAAATGCCAATAGAGTTCAGCAGTATGAAAATGGAGCTCGTAAACCGAAATCAGACCTTTTAAAAAAATTTGCTGACGCATTGGGCGTAAGCACTTTGGCATTAACTGATCCAGTTGTATCAAACTATATAGGAGCAATGTACGCCTTTTTTGAAATGGAAGAAAACTATGATCTTCACATCATTCAAGAAGACGGCCGACTTATGTTAATGTTTGGAGATGGTCGTATTCATAACTCTATGAATGGATATCTTAACGAATGGGCTGAGGAACGTTCTCTTGTTAATAAAGAAATAGAATTAGCTGCTTCTGATTCTGAAAAGCAATTATTGGAAGCTGATTATCGCTTTTGGAAATGGTCTTATCCGAAATGCTTAGCTGATCAGACGACAAAAGATATTAAAAAGGCACAAATACAAGAAAAAATTGAACAGTTACAACAGGTATTATCAGAATTAGAAGATAAATAAAAGGATAAAGGTAATAATAAATGTTACGGACAATAGAATTATTTGCTGGAGCAGGGGGTCTAGCTTTAGGGGTAGAACGGGCAGGATTCAAAACAATTGGAGCGGTTGAATTTGATCATGATGCTTGTGAAACATTACGAGCTAATCGACCAGAGTGGAATATTATTGAAGATGATATTGCAAATTTGACAGATAAAGATCTTACTGAAATATTTGCTTTAAGACCAGGCGAATTAGAACTGTTATCTGGAGGTGCACCATGCCAAGCTTTTTCATATGCAGGAAAGAGATTGGGGTTTGAAGATACAAGAGGCACGCTGTTTTATCACTATGCTATTTTCCTAAGACAATTAAAGCCCAAAATGTTTTTATTCGAAAATGTCCGAGGGTTATTGACCCACGACAAAGGAAGAACATATCAAACTATGTTAAATACTTTTTTTGACTGTGAGTATAATATCTTCCGCAAGGTATTAAATGCATGGGATTATGATACGGCACAAAAAAGGGAACGCCTGATAACGATTGGGATAAGACGAGATCTTCTTGCAAAAATGAATTATGAGTTTCCGGAACCCAGAGAGTATAAACCAGTATTGCGCGATGTTCTTCAGGATGTTCCTGAATCACCATATACTCCGTATGGAGAAAAGAAACGTAAGCTTTTCGAGTTGGTTCCTCCTGGCGGATATTGGAGAGATATTGATCCTGTATTGGCCAAAGATTATATGAAATCTTGTTGGGAAATGGAAGGCGGCAGAACAGGAATATTAAGAAGGCTTTCAATGGATGAACCGTCCCTTGCGGTTCTCACAAGTCCTTCTCAAAAGCAAACTGAGCGTTGTCATCCTTTAGAAGCTAGACCGTTTACAATAAGGGAAAATGCAAGAATTCAGGGATTCCCAGATGATTGGGAATTTAAAGGGTCTATAGGTTCTCAGTATAAACAGATTGGTAATGCTGTTCCGGTTAATCTTGCGTATTATGTTGCTCTACAGATCAAGAAAGCGTTGGAGATGAAATAATGAACTGGAATATTAATTTTATTACTCGTGAGGAGTTAAAAGAACACATTACAAAAACAATAGAGTCTTATGGTGAAAAACTAAAACCATACGACATTAAGAAAATGAATAGCAACTTGTTAGATCCCATAAAAATGATTTTTGATAAATATGTTTATCAAGAATCTTGGGAGGACTTAGTTTCTGGTGAAATATTTCGACAGCGAGATAAATCTAACAATAACAGTATAGGATATTTTCACCAGCGAATTTTCAATTATTTTGAGTACTGTTACGTACCAGATAACGGCCGAGACGGTGGATGGGATGTGATTTTTGAAAAGCCAGAAGGAATTATTTTACCGACTGGAGAAAAAGTTAGCCGTATATTTGTAGAAATGAAAAACAAACACAATACTATGAACAGCGCATCTGCAGGAAAAACGTATATAAAAATGCAGAATCAGCTTTTAAGAGATGATGACTGTGCTTGTTTTTTGGTTGAGGCGATAGCAAAACAGTCCCAAAATATCAAGTGGGAGACCTCCGTTGATGGACAAAAAGTTTCTCATAAGAGGATTCGAAGAGTTAGTATAGATCAGTTCTATGCGTTGGTTACCGGTCAGGAAGATGCTTTTTATCAAGTCTGCCTGGTTCTTCCAAATATTATTAATGAGGTAGTATCTTCTGGAAGTGATGTATCTGTTCCAAAGGATAGTGCCTTCAAAGAACTCAGCAATATAGCTGCGTCCCTTAATCTTGAATCTGAGGATCTCTCAATTGCAATGGCAATTTATTTGTTGGGATTTTCTTCATATGAAGGGTTTTCTAATGGTAAAAATACAACATTAGCACATTTGTATGAATATGCAAAAAGATTAACGTAAGAAGATTTTATAACCCCAGAGTACTGAGCTTTTCACGAATCTCTGCTTGTCCTTTTTCTCCCAGGCCACGAATTTCGACAAACTGTTCTGGGTG
The DNA here is from genome assembly GCA_015057955.1 of Lachnospiraceae bacterium. GTDB lineage: Bacteria > Bacillota > Clostridia > Lachnospirales > Lachnospiraceae > RGIG5612. The sequence goes on from SVDE01000007.1 coordinate 11,405, forward strand.
TCGGTTCATTATTATCCAAAGGGATTCAAGAGTACATATTTGGCTTTCAAACAGCCTGTTTTCCACACGGACTGATAGATGGAGTTCTTTAATAGACATTTTTAAAAGCTCTGGTTTATTTATTTGCTCGACAGCTTCACGGAAAGCCTTTTTATCAGCCGCTTTCAGTGCAGAAGCTTTTTCAGCGTTTACTTCTTGTGCTTTCTGATATCCAAGTGTTATTAGTTCAAAACGTTCTGGTCTTTTGAGTTTCCGAAGACATCTTTTATAAATGCTGTATATTTTGTCTTGAGAGATATTATACAGAGTGCCGATCTGGCTGAACGTTTTCTGTTCCACAAACCGCTGTTGAATTACTTCTTGCTCCCGGGGGGTCATTGATTGTAAGGCATGCTGAAGTCCAATCAGCTGATCCTGAGTTAGAACCGTTATTTGATCACTTTCACAGACTGTGCTGATCAGATTTACCGGATATGGAAGATTTAAATATTTCTTTGTTCCGGACATAAAAGCCTCCGTTTATGAATAAATGATAAATCATTTATAACATAAGACGAAGGCTTTTGCTTAGAGAATGTTCCGAACGCCCAAATAAATGATCCGAACTGCATATTAGTAGTTTCTGTCATACCGGAAGATCCTAACTGTCTGATAGATAAAGTTAGCTCCGAAAGATAATAGAATCCAAAGTGTAATCCATGACATTTTTAAATCGCACTCAGCACAAATTATCAAAGCTAATATAAGAGAAGCGGATGTTATAAAAATAAAAGATTCTATTTTTCGCTTGTCATTACTGTCATAAGTAGCATCAGCACGGTGTTTCCATTTTAAGAAGAGCTTTATAGCACCAACTATTATTCCTGCCGCAAGGGCAGCTGTTATGGTAGTAGCAACAAGAGCTCCGGTGTCAGACTGAAACTGTGAAAACCAATAGTGTAATACTGAAGGCCAGGCAACTTCCCATATTCCGGTGAAAACGGTCGCAAGCCTGATAAAAAAGACATCCCCGGTCAAGAATGTCTGCCAATGGATAATAACAAAGTATAAAGTCATGACGAGGGAATAAAGGATCAGCATCAACGAAGAATGCCATTCCGCAGCAATCTTCAGGCAGAGTTTCTTCTGTTTTGCCACTAATAGACTTTCCACACGGTCGCGAACAATTTGATCCAGCTTCTGTTTATCTTTTTTCAATCGCTGTTCCATACAAAGCAGCCGATGTTCTTCAAAAGTGTTCTTTTCCTTCTGTCTGTCGGCAGCTGCCTTTTCACGAGCAGCTGTCAGCCGCTCTTCAGCGGCTGATGCCTTTATCTTTTTGCATTCCTGCAGCTCGAGATCGCTCCTGCTTAACTGTGCGATCTTTTCGTTCAACGTCACGAGTTCTTCGTTCTGTTTCACTATTTTTTCGTCCTTTTTCTGCATCTCGGACTGAAGCCTCTGAAGCTCGGATCCTTGTTTCTGAATTATCTCCTGCTGTTTGTTTATCAAGTCCTGAAGAGTATCGTTTGAGTTCTTCAAACCGCTGTTCAAATTGTTTTGCCTGTTCTCTGACTCTGAGTTTCTCGGCCTTTTGTCTTGCAAATTCATTTAACAGAGCCTCCTTTCCTAAATCAATATTGAAAGTCTTTTCAAGATTTGTATTTCGGATCTTATGCCCGTCTTCATCCTGAAAAGTAATGTTTTTCTTATTGTCTGTCCATGTCGTTTTCCAGCCAGAGCGTTCCAGGCATTCAATAAACTCTTCTTTTGAAGAAGAAGTTTCTTTTGCCTCTAATACGGCTGTTGCACAATCGATAAGATAGCTTTTCTGGGTTTTGCCATTATCCTTCAGCATGGCCTGATATTTGTCTTTTTTCCAGCTGATCACATCACCGGCTTCGATTGATGTGCCATCAAAATGCCGACCTTTTTCCGCTACTGAAAGTCCTTTCTCGAGACAGATTTGATTTGTAAACTCTTTCTGCTGTTCAAGATCTTTCTTTGTCTGGTGCAATTTATGACCGTCAATATATGAAACTGAGTTGGTGACAATATGACAGTGCAGATGATCTTTATCCTGATGGACACAGATAAGGGTCTGATGATCCGGGAAAAATCTGCTGGCGAATTGTTTTCCAATTTCAAAAACGACATCCGGGGTTACCGGCTCATCTTGATGAAAACTGATAATGTTGTGGGCATACATCCGTCCGGAATCTTTATCCCATAATCTTTTTTCTTCCAAAAAAGAGTTATAAACCTGATCCCAGGTGAGAGAATCATAATCATAAGGTCCTGTTATTTCTGCGAAGCCTTCCCGGACTTTTTCATCCCTGAGAACATATTCGATTACATTTCTCATTGCTGCGTGAGTTTTTGTTGATTTATTGACGACCTTATTAATAGCCATGTCTTTTCACTCTCCTTCCTATACTCGTTGATCTGCGAAGATAAATTTGCCAGCTGCTGTTCTGTCGGAAGGTAGCCCTGTCCGTTTGCAATATGAGCAAGCTGGTTAACATTTGTAGCAAGACCTCTTAACTGCTTTTCATAATCAGCGAAAGTCTTGCTCAATTCTTTCAAAACTGTAATTTCATCTGAGGGACGGATGACTGATCCCTGAATGGCTTTGATGATAAAAGACTGCTGGGTCAGTCCAGATTCATCAACCTTGTTCATCAATTCATCATGCTCCCGGTCGTTCATGCGAATCGTTACAGCGATATCTCTTTTGCGTTTAATTTTTTTCATGATATAAACCTCCATACAAAAGTATTTCGTTTGCGGGAAATCCAAAGGGGCAGAGCCTCTTTGGCAGGGTGCAGGGGCAGAGCCCATAGCGCAGCGATAAAAAAGCAGCCAAACATCCAGTGAATGTTTGCTGCTGTTTTTTATCTGCTAGCGTGCTCAGGTGTGCAGAGGATGAAATCCTTGCTGGGGGATCCAAGGGGGCAAAGCCAACTGGCAAGTTTAGTGAAAGCAAAAAGCCCATAGGCTTTATTGCTGAAACGGTGCGTTGTGGCTTGCCACAATGCGAAACTTGCCATAAGAGTCTGAGGACTCTTATGTGGTTTTGTGCTTCAACCGTCTGGGTGAGGCTTGACCGGGAATGCTGATTGCTGTGTCGTTTCTTTTTGAAACGACTGCAGGAATCGGCGACCCGGAGCGAAGAGAGGAAAACAGTCCAGTGGACTGTTTGAACTCTTGTAGCGTTCAAGCTGAAGACAGATGGTAAGACAAAAAACACCGCGAGGAGCGGCGTTTTCTTGTCTGGTGAAGCGCCTCGACCGTAAGGCCGAGAATTAGCGTTAAAAAATTTTTAAAAAGATACTTTTTCTAAAAACAAAAACAGCAGTTACGATCATCTCTGAAATAACTGCTGTTTCGTCTGTCAGTCTGTTTTTGTTTATTCCGGTCATAGGCTTTTCCATTTGGCACTGTCCTTGTTACCGGATTCAGACCATCCCAAGTCCTGCGCTGCATCGCATGGAACTTGCGCTGTTCCTTCTTGCTCTTCTTCGAGAGCGGTATGTACTTGTCCATATCAAAACCTCCTGTTAATTATCCGACCAGCATTCATACATATCAGCAACCCGCTTATCAAGTACCGGATTCTTAATTGGAGTTCCGTCGTAATTCATAATCAGCGTATCAGTGCCTTTGAACACACAATAGCCGTCCTCATTTACATCCCAGTCCTGGATCCAACTCCAACAGTTGTGCTCATCCAAAAGAATATCATTTCCTTTCCCATCACAAAGCTGTCCTTCATCTCCAACCCATTTCCGATATTCCCAATAGAGTTTCAGTTCTTCCGATGCATGATTATCTAACCAGCGATTAAAATCTTCTTCATCTATGGCTTCTTGCATTTCCTCTTCACTAAATTGTGAAAAGTATTCATCAAGTAAGCTCTGAGTTTCATCCCATAATGGATCAGGCGGTCTCATCATATTAACTAAGAATCTCCTTTTTCATTAATAAAACGACTAGCAAAACCATGATACTTTTTCTGGAATATTTCCTTTTTTACATTGTTCTTCTATACGACCGAGAAGACGTATGGCCATTATATCAGTTCCATTTTCATCTAGTTGCCAGGCGCCGCTTGCATTTTTAATTGTTATCTGATTATCTCTAAGCAGATCACAAAACGATACATCTTTTCTGATAGTATGGCTGAGTTTTTCGCTTGGATTCCAATGCTCGGTATTATGATATGTTAAACTATCATATGCGCTCATTAAAATGCAGATTTCTCCGTCCAGTTCAGAATAGTGTTCTTTCCAATTATCAGAGTTTACATTATAGCAAGAATAAGCATATATTATTTTATATTTACCTGTAGAAATTAGATTTGCGCGGCAACCATATCCTTTGCTCATTTTTAAGTTATACCTCTGTATCCAAAATTATCTTTATTGAGAGTCATTTCGTCGAACCACTTGTACCCGCAGTCTTTGCACCAACGGTTGGGGCAGCGAGTACCCGGCTTATGATAACAAGCCGGAAGATAGAAAAATTGCCCACTGTTTAAAAGCCTTTTTGTTTCCTCAGAAAGATTGCCACTTCCAAAAATGCCATTAGCAATATTTAAAGATCCACACTTTAAACAACGATCAAAAGCATCTACAGTTGCTGTCTCATCAACAGCGGTAATATCCACATAATAAACATCAGGTTTTATAGGCTTGCTGACCACAATTTTGAAGTCCTCATTCATAAAACTATACTCACGTTCATCATTATGAACGCTATTGCTGGTATGCATTTCGCCTAACGAACTCAAAAGACGTTTATGGATGGTTTCCGGCATTTCTTCATTAAATGCTGAAAACTGCAACCTGTTAATACAAGTGTCATTATGATGCAAATTAAGACATTTTATAATATGTTTTAATCGACGCGTTAATTCCTCTGGATCCTCATCTGATGCTTCAATGGCTTTTCTTGTTTCCTCGATCATAATATCCATCATGCGGCGAAGATCCTCGTCATTCAACTCATCAAGAGGCTTTGGATAATCTTTCAGGCACTTAGGGATTACATTTACAACGATAATCTTATCATCGGGAACGCCAATAGCCTTTTGAAACCTGACAAGGTATTTTTCCATGATGATATTATGCATGGTAGCTTTTTTCTGTGATAATTCATTTTTCCCAAACGGAAAAAGGCGGTTTTGCTCTTCTTCTGCTTGTTGCATATACATATCAAACAGTTTGCTTTCATCTTCAGTTAGTTGTCTGCCTCTTATAATCATAGAATTGCCTCAATCCCACATAATATCTCCCGAATAATCCATAATCGTATTACATTTTGGACATTTAAGCGCAAATGATGGTTTTTGATCTGTACGCTTCATTTCTTTATGGCAAATTGGACACTTATGTATAAAACGATATATTTCCTCGCTTTTCAGATTATCGAGTTCTTCATAAACGTTCAGACAATAATCGTTTTTGCAAACATGACAGTCCTCACAGTAATATAGGTATTTTGCCGGAGAAACGGTTACTGAGTTACCATGTTTTACAATCTGCTTTAATGTAACACCAAACTTTCCCTTAGCCGCCTGCTCCGTGACTCTCTTTTGCGTTCTATGAAAGAACAAACCAATTCCCAAAAGAATTTCTGTTTCATACTTGCAGTTCGGACATCTATATTCGTATCCCGTCCCCATTACCAATCTCCATAGTATTTTTAACAATATTTATCTTATAACTTTTTAAGTCCAATAAAAAGGATTTCATTGTATAAAACATAGGATTTCCTTTATGATGACGAATGTATTCGACATAATAAGCGTTTAATGCGCCGAGAATATGGATTTTGATACACTTCCGGTTTTAAACAGGGCATATACTTAAGTATTAATATGGATTGCCCCGAAGGAACTTCAGATAATCATCATGCAGGTTTGCTTGGGCTTCGAGCGTTCCAACCAGGCTGGCGGAATATAATGTCGATATTAAATAGCTCGACATATTCTTTATGCCAAGATCCTTATCGACCAATCGGTTCAGGATGCCGCCTATATGTTCATACCGTAATTTAAGGAATTGGCTCTTAACGACTTCCCAGGGATATGTTGTGTTTTTAATAACAACTGATTCCCGTGGGTAACATACCATGTCGCAGATAACGTCATAAATTTCATGAACCATTGTGGTCTCGGCCTCACTTTGTCTGCCTGCAACATCCAACAGCCAATCCAGTTTGATATTATCTGCAATCAATTTCTTATAGGCACTGATTTCTTTCTTTCTGTCGATCACAGGTTCTTCTGTTGTATGAATGATGGATTTATTATTATCAGTATTAATAGTCTTTTTTATATTATCAGTATTATATTCCGATGGATTATCCGTGACGGAAGAACCGTGGCGGTTTATCCGTGACGGATTTACCGTGTTGGATTTTCCGTCACGGCTTTTCCCACACGGAGAGTTTTTTGGAGTCCTTCTTTCTGAAAAAACTTCAATCTCACTAATAAATTTTCCGTCAGGCCCTCTTGTTTTGGTTCTTTCAATATATCCATATTCTTCCAAATGAATAACTGACTGTCTTATGGAATCTATGCCATCTGGAACAATTGCGCTCAAACCGGCAATACTGAAATCCCATCCGTCCGGAAGACTGCAGATAGTACACAATACACCCCGGTCTTTCATTGAAAGATCTTTATCACGCAGGATATTATTGCTGATCATCGTAAAATTTCTTTGAGTTTTATTTTTTAAAACAGCCATTAAACTATCGCCTCCCTTCCACATTAATCAGCCATCAGATAACAGCGGACTGTTACTGATGTAGTTATGTTTGGATTTTTCATATCTGTTTTTTCAAAGGTGAATGAGGTAAGAAACACCTTGCTATATGCGTAGTCAAGATGCGAATCCGAGACATGATGGAAGCCTTTCGACCGGCCATGCCAATTCTCCCAAAGACATGCTTACAAGACTTGAAATGATGGTGCTTACAGCTGCCGAAATGCCCCTCATGGCCATCCGCGCACAGATCACATCAGCCCTGGACATACTGGTCCATTTGAGCAGGACCAGAGACGGCATGCGGAAAGTCACAGAGATCACGGAAGTTGAGGGACTTATTGACGGCCAGTTTTCATTAAATACATTGTATGACCTGTCAGAAGATCAGCAGCTGTCTCCAACAGGCAATTCTCTTAAAAACTCCGGCAGGCTTCATGGAGGCATATACTCATGAAAAAGAAAGAACTCTTTAAAGAGATCGGCGTATATCTGATATTTGCAGCCGTCATTTATTTATTTTACAGATCCTGGTGGGCATTCATCATGCTCCCGCCTGCCTGTTTCATTTACCACAGGTTCAATAAGAAGAACATATCCCGAAAAGCCAGGGAAATCTTAGGACTTCAGTTCAAGGACGCGCTGGGATCCATGACGGCGGCACTCAGAGCAGGATACTCCGTGGAAAACTCATTAAAAGAAAGCCGCAGGGAAATGGAGTCCCTGTATGGTACAGATTCACCCATATACATCGAACTCAGCCGTGTAGTGCACGAGATATCGCTCGGCATAAATACAGAAACAGCTCTTGGTGACATGGCTAAACGGAGCGGCGTGGAAGATATCCTTACATTTGCATCCGTTTTCCAGATAGCAAAACACGGCGGAGGCGACCTCGTAGATATCATCAACAAGACCGCAGGGGATATTGCTGCTAAGGCAGATACTAAAAACGAGATCTCTGTCCTGATCAGCTCAAAAAAGCTCGAGCAGAACATAATGACCTTCATGCCTCTCTGCATGATCCTCTACATAGGGATCTCTTCTCCCTCCATGCTGTCCCCGCTTTACGGAAATCTGCCCGGAATACTGATCATGACCATATGCCTGGTCATCTATGCCGCTGCTTACTATTTTTCGAAAAAGATAATGGACATAGAGGTTTGAAATGATCGTTCTTTATGCCGGTGTTCCTGCCCTCTGCCTGATCCTTGCGCTGGTTTTCAGGAACTACAAAAAAGAATTATTCAAAAAACTTGATAATAAGGAGCATCCCCTCAGGTTTCTCTATCCGGCTTCGGCCCGAGTCTATGACCTTTTTAAGGTTATCTATCCTTCACATGCACATTCAAACGTCTCTTCGCTCTTGAAACAGCTGTGCGTCCGGGAAAATGTCGATGCAGAGATCTATCTTTACAACATCAAAAAGATAGCTTCACTGACAGGGATCTTTATGGCGGTATGCACGGTTGGGATGCTCCTTTTTATATCCCTGAAGAAGAACTCCATTGTAAGTTATCTGACCCGCCCGCAATACGGAGACGCAAATGCCACATACAAAATGGATGTTGAATACGACAACACCGCCGAAACAGTCGAACTGACCATTGACAGTGTCAAAATGACCGAAGAGGAGATCCTTGCTGTTTTCGAAGAAAGCTATGACGGTGTTATGAAAGCAATGCTTAATGAGAATGAGTCACCGGAGAGTGTTTCCAAACCGCTTGAACTGATAGATTCCTACGAAAACATAAAAATAGAATGGGAGATCCGGGATATTTCCCTGATCAACTACAACGGAGAAATAACGGATGCGGTCGAAGAAAACGAATTCATCCCCATGGATCTGTATGCTACTTTTACCATCGGTGACATTTCACGTGTTTACTGCTTTCCTCTCATGCTTACCGGTGAAAGCATTTCTGCGAAGGAACTTCTTATCCGAAACATATACGAGAGCATTGAGAATGACAATTCCGCATTTGACCCCGAAGTATCTCTGCCTGACAGCATCAACGGCAAGCCTCTTGTATTCAGAGAGATAGGCAGCAATTCTGACCGTATCTTCCTGCTGTTTGGCGCAGCTGCGACAGTCTTTCTCATATTTGCATATGACAGGACCCTTGAAAACAAGTTAAAGGCCAGACAGGATGAGATGCTCTTGGATTTTACAGAGATAGTATTTAAGCTGAGCCTTCTGTATGAAGCGGGGCTCAGCATATACAAGGCCTGGGAGCGCATTGTCCTGGAATACGAAAACTCTGCTCCCCAAAAGCCACACTATGCCTACCGTGAAATGCGGCTCACTCTTGAACAGATCAGGAACGGAGCTTCTGAGGCGCAGGCATACGGCCAGTTCGGAATGCGCTGCGGCCTTCACCAATACATGAAACTCGGGAGCATTCTTGAACAGAACATCACAAAAGGAGCCCGCGGAATGAAGACTCTGCTCCGGCAGGAGGTCAGGGATTCTTTTGAAGACCGCAAACGACTTGCCCGTAAAAAAGGAGAAGAAGCAAGTACTAAGCTTATGATCCCCATGGTCATGATGCTGATAATTGTCATCGTCATAATCGCTTTTCCGGCAGTCATGTCAATCAGATTCTAATACTGCAGTTTAGAAATACATTATTAAAGGAGGAAAACCCATGTTGAAACAAATCAGTTCTTTAAGAGATTCTGTGTTTTTCCGCCTGCACGGTTTTGCCGCTGCGGCAAAAAACAAACTGAACGACGACTCGGGCGTTGGTGTGATCGAGGTGATCCTGATCCTTTTAGTCCTTGTCGGTCTTGTGATCATTTTCAAGAATCAGATCACTGCGCTCGCGCGGAACATTTTCTCAAACATCAATTCCCAGGCCGGGGGTATCTGATACGGTCCAAAATGGCAGGTGTCATTTCCATTTACCTGTCGCTCACACTTATCCTGACCTGTGCACTCATAATGACACTGATAGAGTCCGCAAGGGTCAGTTACATGAATGCCAAGCTGCAGAGCGTAACCTATATGGCTGCGGATTCTGTTTTTTCCGGCTTTGCCGAGCCTGTATTCGACCGCTATGGAGTGATGATGCTCTGGAGCACAGAAGATGAGTTCCTTCATGCTCTAAACGATCACTGTACTGACAATCTGAAAACTGATGCTCTGGAAGGAAGCATCTTTACTGACATCTATAAGGTTTCTTTTGACTCTTCTTCCTTGAGTTCCAAAGTATCACCCACAGACAAAGGCGGGCAGGTTTTTGCCGACCAGGTCCTTGAATACATGAAATACTTTCTTCCGGTGGATGCCGCAGGACGGATCCTGGGAAGTGTTTCCATCTTTGATCAGGGAAATAAAGTCAGTGATTTTCTGGACAAGATCGAATCCTATAAAGATGTTTTCACAAAAGTGGAAGAATCTGTGGGAGATCTCAAAGAGACCATCGACACAGTCAGGTCGAAAGCCGGAGAGCCGTCCCGGTTTCTGGATCAGGCATCATCCAGCATTGACAGATTTAAAAACGGAGACGCATCCGCACAGGCCTCATTCAGGAATTCCATCTCAGATCTGGCCAGGTCAAAGGAAAAACTTTCCAACGGTCTGGAAAAGATCCAAAGCTCATCTGACGATTATTATAAGAACGTGGAAAAAGCTAAAAACGCCGTAACCGAACTGGAAAATGATCTGAATGTCAACAGGGAGGATTTTGATGATGAGGTTTACGGCATAGTATCTGAACAGCTGGAAGACATACGGCAGAAAAGCGCCGATACCGACTTTGACTACTACCTTGTCGGCTCAAATCTGGACACAACCGGATATTACTTGGAAAAGTTGGACAGTATCGACGAACTTACAGAGATCACAAAAGATCCTCTTACTGCTGAAAATGCTGACTATTATGAAACCGTGATCGATGAATACCGGTCAGATTTTTCCGATTTCAGTCTGGACGCTCTCGGGGTGAATCTGGATTCCTTCGAAGTTGAAAAGGAAGACTCCTCTTTTCTTACAAGAATATCCGAGATAGCTGAAAATGGTCTTCTTGGATTCATTGCAGGAGATGTGTCAGACAAAAAGATCGAAACAGCGTGTCTTCCATCTTCAACAGATTCTGACGGAAATCCGGTGGAAGCCGGAGGCGATCTATTATCGGCAACAGCTGATAAGGCATTGTTTGGAGAATACATCCTCCAGCATTTCGGAAACTGTACCGATGTTTCCGATGACACTGCATTGGATTATGAAGCAGAATACATCATCAACGGCAAGGATTCAGATAAAGGCAATCTTTCAGCAGCGGTCTCGCAGATCGTTCTCATAAGATCAGGATGCAATCTTATCAGTATTCTTAAGAGTCCGGGTAAGAAGGCAGAAACATATGCCCTTGCCACCTCGCTTGTCGGATTCACCGGAATGCCTGTTGTCATCAAAGTATTTCAGATAGTGATCATGGCTGCCTGGGCGCTCGCCGAATCTGTGGCAGACGTAAAGGCACTGATCGAAGGTCATAAGATCAAAACGATAAAAGATGACAGCGACTGGTATCTGTCGCTTGCGGGCATAAAGAATTTCGGAAGCGACGCCCTGTCTCCTTCCGGAACCGAATCCGGTCTTTCCTATGAAGCCTACCTTAGATTGCTTTTGCTGATGCAAAACAACAAAACCCAGTATTTCAGGACAATGGACATGATCCAGGCGGACATGTGCCTCTCTGAGAATGAAGATTTCAGGATAAGCAGCTGCTTGACAGGCGTAACGGTTGACGCCGCTTACTCAGCCCCTCAGCTGTTCATTAACTTTCCATTTGTAAGGAACGTCGTCGGCTATTCAGAAGACGGCTACATTTATTCAATGACACAGGAATACTCATACTGAAACAAGCCAGAGAAAAGGAGGGTAGAAATGTCCTTTCAGTCAACCGGACCGCGTTCCATATCAACAAAAACAATGCGTATCCCCAAAGACATCCCTCAGAATATCACCGAAAAGGTCCGCGAAAGGGCATTTCTGCCCTCCTTTTCCGGCTCACTTACAATAGAAGCATCTCTGGCTTTGCCGGTATTTATTTTCTTCGCTGTCTGTATTGTTCACTTTCTTCTGCTGATATCTCTTCAGGCTGACATACAGATCCACGTTGAGGAAGCAGCAAGGGATATCGGCAAAGCCCTGTACATTGCTAAAGATTCCGAGACAGAGGCTCTGGCGATCGCCAACCCGCTGACCATTAAAGCTAAGATAATGGATGCTCCTCTGTCAGAGCGGATAGATAATTCGCAGGTCAGAGGAGGGTCTTCAGGCATACACACTCTGCTTTCAGGTTATGACAGTGAGAGCGGAAAGCTCAGCATAATCGTAACATATGCATACGATTTTCCTTATCTGCCTGACGGGATAGGTGATCTGAACTTCATGCAGAAATGCATTTGCCGTGCATGGATCGGACGCGATCTATGCGAGGGCAGCGGCGTCAGCCATGCAGACGGAAGCGGCAAAGACGGGCATACAGTATATGTAACGCCAAACGGCACCGCATATCATACGTCCCCTTCATGTCCATATCTTGATCTTTCCATTGAGGCTGTGCCGGCTGACCATATAGAAAATATGAGGAACCGCAGCGGAGGCAGATATGGAAAATGCAGCTGCGCCGATGACCACTCCGGTGTGTATTATGTGACCGGTTACGGGATCCTCTATCACAGTGACCTAAACTGCCCAAGCCTCAAAAGAACTGTTGAGGCAGTAGATATATCAGAAACAGAAGGCCGGCACATTTGTCCCAAATGCGCTGCTCACGGAGATTGAGCATGTCCGTCTTTTCCATTTTATCCAGAACTATTCTTCTGCTTGGTATAGGATGGGCTGCGCTAGAGGACCTGAGAACGGGAAAAGTCCGAATTATCCTGACTGCTTTTCTTTTCGCTTCAGGGCTGGGTCTGAAACTATTGGAGGGACACATAAAGATCTGGGACCTGCTCCTGGGAAGCTGTATAGGACTGGGGCTGGTACTCTTATCTTTACTTTCCAGACAGGCGATCGGCATTGGAGACGGCCTCATGTTCATGGCATCAGGCGCTTCGCTCGGACTGACTGACAATCTCTGGCTTCTCCTTATCTCCCTTGCATTAAGTTCAGCGGCATCCATTGTCCTTATGGTCATTTTTAAATATAAAGGCAGGAACCGGATCCCGTTCATACCTTTCATGCTGACGGGATACATATGCCTGCTGATGATTATCTGAAAAGAGAAAGGCTTCATGATGAAAACAATTGTTAAGGTGTTAAATGCATCCGTCCGGGCTTCATTTACGATCGAAGCTGCTTTTATCCTGCCGATCGTTTTTGTTATCACAGTGTGGTTCATAACCACGTCATTCACCATTCACAGCAAGGTGCTGGCTTTTTCCGAGGCGATCTTCCGGACCATTAAAGATACAGAGGCTGCGTCAGACCGCATCAATATCGACAATCTGGACGGCAGGACTATCCTGCTGAAATACAAACTCTTAAAAGACGGGTTAAGCGCGCTTACAGGAGGTCTTGATGATGAAGATTAGCTACCGCAGGAATTCCGGCATCAGTTATATGGTCATCGAAGCCGCTGCAGATGGTACGGATGATCCTTTTTTTATGAAAATGACCGCTAACAACAGCATTCCTCATCTGCTGCCTTTAAAAACAGAAAAGATCAACAGCCAGACTTATTATCTGTATGAGATCACGGGTAAACGCTCTTTGGACAAATATTTTGAAACCCGGAAAATGTCTTATGATGTATTTCTTTCATTTATGGACTCACTTAGATCTCTGACTGATGAACTGGCAGAGCTATTGCTGGATGCTGATAGGATCATTTTACGGACAGATGCAGTTTTCCTCGATCATACAAACAGCAGTTTCTGGTTCTGCGCCGACCCCGGTCATGCACCGGATCCCCAGCCTGATATAAAAGATTTTTTCAACAGACTGCTCTCTCTAATTTATTATGACGATCCCCGGCTGGTAACACATGTGTTTACTCTTAACCGGCTGACTCAAAATGATACCGTCTCCCTCCATGAGATCCTGTCCGAAAGTATTACCCCGGATATTGAAACAATTCCCGCGGATGACCCCGGACCTGACTCTCTGCATGAAGAAAGCCCGGAACATATGTCCTTTATCGATAAGGCGAAGACGTATTTCAAGGGAAAAACCGCTTCCGAAATATATGATGCCATTAATTCCGGTAAAATCTTTAAGCTGATAAAAGAAACTGATGTACCCTCTTCTTTTACAGTCACTTATGATAAACCCCGCCACATTCCCGTGAAGGAGCCTGAATATCCCAAACCGCAGGAGCCTGTTTCTGACACTGCGCCTCTGAACATTTCTGATCTTCCTTTTCACCGGCTAAACGGAACAGGCACTGCGGAAGGCATCATTATACTGCTGGATCATTTTCCTTTTACCATAGGAAAAGATGGGGACAGCGTTGACTTTCATCTCGAACGCCCTGAAATATCCAGGACCCACTGCCGGATATATGAAAATGAAGACGGCTCTTTTGACATTGAAGACCTTAACTCCACAAACGGCTCCTCTGTAAACGACTCCTCCCTTGATCCCTATTCACGCATTCCCCTCCTTCCCGGCGACACCGTTATCCTCGCCGACATGAAGTTCATTTTTTTATAGAGTTCCTACTGAAAAGATGATACTATTTTTGTATCTTTACAGTTGGAGGGCGCTCTTATTTTTACAGCGATACTGAAATTCCTGGGATCACAGAATTTCGCCCTGGCGACCACGAACATTCCTGAGATATGCATACTCAGGAATCAGGTTAACGGCCGGGGTATTTATTGTGTCCTCGTGGATAATACCAGGACCAGGATCTGCTCCTCCTCCCAGCTGCAGGGCATAAGCTCCAGCCTGCAAAGCCATGAGACCATCGGGCTTTCGTCCGGACCTGATGACATACTGTTCATCGTCATCACCGGAGATGTAAACCGTGACAAAGGCCTTGCCTCGGCAGGGGTCAATCTCTGGCTTGCTGATGAGCAGACAGGAAAGCTTCTTATATACGAAAACCAGCCCGAGGATTTCTTCGGCCTCAGATACGGCATTGAAAATGCCATGCGCGGTGAATATACCGACGGCATGTTTGAATTCAATGGCGGAAATAAACCAAGGAAAACTGCCGGAGGCAGCACTACCGTCAGGAACATACCTTTTGTTACGATCGCGCTCATAGTCCTAAACGTGGCCTATTATCTGGTCCTGTCTGCGATGGGCAGAGTGACTGACACCTCATTCATGCTCTCCATGGGAGCCAACTTTGCTCCTTATGTTTTCGGAAAGTTTGAGATATGGCGCCTGGTCACATCCATGTTCATGCACTTCGGCCTCATGCACCTGTTCTCCAACATGCTGTATCTGGCGATCGCCGGATATAACATGGAAAAGATCTGCGGACGCTTCCGCTTTCTGCTGATATACATACTCTCAGGGATAGGCGGGAACCTGGTCTCCGCCGCGTGGTATCACCTCCGCGACATCAACACCATCTCCGGAGGAGCGAGCGGAGCGATATACGGACTGATCGGAGGCATTGCCCTGCTGACTTTCATAAGCTTCAGGAAGCTTAAGGCAACCTATGTATTTGCACGTATAATAATCCTGCTGATCTTTGTTTTTTATTCAAGCTTTGCCAGAACCGGCGTTGACGGCGCCGCTCACATAGGAGGATTCTTCTTCGGGATCCTGCTGACATTCTTACTTATAATCGGAGGTAGAAAAAATGAAAGACGATAACTGCATTTTCTGCAAGCTCGCGAACGGCGATATCCCTACAACGACGCTTTACGAAGATGATGATTTCCGCATCATATTTGATGCTTCACCCGCAACTGTGGGACATGCACTGATCCTGCCAAAGGACCATGTGGCAAATGTATTTGAGATATCTGACGAGCTTCAGGCAAAGGCATATGTACTTGCCAAAAAAGCTGCTGCCGCCCTTACCGAAGTTTTCGGCGCAGACGGCATCAATATCCTTCAGAACAACAACGAAGCTGCAGGGCAGACCGTGTTCCATTTCCACATCCACCTCATCCCCAGATACAAGGGCGACAAGGCAATGGTAAGCTGGAAACCCGGCGAGCAGGATAAGGCCGCGCTTGAAGCAGGCCTTGCCAAATTTAAAGAGATCATCGGCTGACATTCCATCGGAGCATAAAAAATCAGCGCCTGCGGCATATGCTGCATGGCGCTGATATTTTATAAGCAGCTTATTCCTCTTCCTGCTCTTTGTCCTCTTCCATATGGGCTGCCATTATCTCTTCGTCTGAGACATCCGTATCCCCATCCGGAACCGGCTCTCCTGCCGTCTCCGCTATGATGTCCGCAACCATCCTTGCCGCATTTTCCCCGCCGGCTTTTTCCATGGCATCTATGTATTTATCTTTGTTTTCAAATACTTCCGCCACCGCGGCGATCAGGCTGTCCGTGTTAAGGTCCTGTTCAAGAAGGACATGTGAAAAACCGCGCTTTTCGAAAGACTCGGCATTCAGGATCTGGTCTCCCCTGCTCGCATCTGTTCCGAGCGGAATGAGTACATTCGGCTTCTTTAGAGCAGCAAGCTCGCAGATGACATTTGCTCCCGCCCGGGAGATAAACACATCGCTCATGGCCATGAGGTCGTTCAGGCCGTCTGACACATACTCAAACTGAACGTAACCGGGTGTGCCGTCAAATGAAGGATCCATCTTTCCGGCTCCGCAGATGTGGACTATCTGGAACTTCTCAAGCAGCTGGCTAAGCGCTCCGCGGACTGCATTGTTGACATTGAGCGAGCCAAGGCTTCCGCCTATTACCATCAGCACCGGCTTTTCTGTTGTAAAGCCACAGACTTCTCTTCCTTTAGCCGGATCTCCCTTAAGGAGTTCATCCCTTACCGGAAGTCCTGTATGAATGCCTTTTCCGCCAAGGTATTTCTCGGTCTCGGGGAAGCTGAAGCATATCTTATTTGCCCTGGGAATGCATATCTTATTGGCAAGTCCCGGGGAAAGGTCGCTTTCGTGGATCACTACCGGGATCCTGTATCTGCGCGCGGCAAGCACTACAGGGACTGCTACAAATCCGCCTTTTGAGAAGACAACGTCCGGGCGGTTCTTCTTCATGTAGCGCCTGGCTTCCCTTATGCCGTGCAGGATATGATGGGGATCCTTGAGGTTCTGTACAGATGCGTATCTGCGCAGCTTTCCTGAATCTATCCCGGTGTACGGGATGCCTTCATTTTCGATCAGCTTCTTCTCGATGCCGTCATAGGATCCCATGTATTCTATTTCAAACCCTCTCTCCTTCAGATAAGGGATAAGGGCGATGTTCGGTGTGACATGTCCGGCTGTTCCGCCGCCGGTCAGTAATACTTTCGGCATATGATACTCCTTTTTCTATCTTTCAGCCTACGGCTTCCGGCATGTATTATACCCTTTTGCTCCCTTGTTTTAAACATGGATTTTCATTATAATATCGGCATGAAAACTATAATTAAAGACGGCCTCGTCCTCCTTAAGGACGGCGAGGGCTATAAGATTGAAAAAAATGATGTGCTCATTGACGGGGAACGGATTGCGCTTGTCGCTCCCGAGATCCCCCAGAAAATGCTGTACATGGCGGACGAAGTGGTCGACGCGTTCGGCAAGATCGTCATGCCCGGCCTCATTAACGCGCACACACACGCTTACATGTCCCTGTTCAGGAATTTCGCTGATGACCTCGAATTCTATGAATGGCTGGATAAAGTCCAGCAAGTCGAAGAATTCATGACCGAGGAAGACTGCTACTGGGGGACCATGCTCTCGGCAGTCGAGATGATCAAAAGCGGTACAACCTGCTTTGTTGACATGAACATCAAGTCTGCCATAAAGGGCTTTACCGAGGGCCCTGCAGCTGCATGTGCCGGCGCGGCAAATGACTCAGGCATACGTGCGGTCATTTCAAGGGGACTTGCGGGAACCGCTGACAGCGAAGAATCGCTCATGAAGTTCGGCCAGGCGACCGCCGAGATGGACGCGTTCGCGGGAAATGACCGCGTATCTTTCATGTTCGGACCTCACGCTCCTTACAGCTGCATGGCTGACTACCTTAAGAAGCTTACTGCCGCAGCAAGGGAAAGGGGCATCGGCCAGACCATCCATCTGTCTGAGAGCGAGTGGGAAATGACCACCATGGCCAATGAACACGGCATGACTCCCATCGAGTATGTCGACAGCTTAGGCGTATTTGACGTTCCGGTGATCGCCGCACACTGTGTAAATGCCACAGACAGGGACATTCAGATAATGAAGGAAAAGAATGTCAGCGTTGCGATCAATCCCAAGAGCAACATGAAGCTTGGCAACGGATTCGCCCCTGTAGACAAGTTCCTTGAGGCGGGACTTAACATATGCATCGGAACTGACGGATGCGGAAGCAATAACTGCCAGAACATGTTCGCGGAAATGAACACCGCTGCTCTGGTCTATAAAGGCGCGGCCAAAAAAGCCCGCTGCTTTGACGCTGTGGAAGTACTTAAAGCCGCGACCGAAGGAGGAGCAAAGGCGATAGGAATGGAAGGACAGCTTGGAATCATAGCTCCAGGCGCGCTCGCGGACATCATTCTCCTTGATGTATTTGAGCCCCAGTTCTTCCCTTCAAACAACCTGATCTCGGCTCTTGTCTATTCCGCAAAGGGAAGCGAAGTCGACACCGTCTTCATAGGCGGCCGCATGGTCATGGAGGGAAAGAAGATCCTTTCCATGAACGTAGCCAAGATATTTACCGAGTGCGAAAAGATAGCCGCAAGGCTCGGAATGAAAAATAAATGATAAAAAAGGAAATGACATGAGCAATATCAAAGATTTGGGCCTGGCGGAGTCAGGTAAACGCAAGATCGAATGGGTTAAAAGAAACTGTCCTCTCCTCAGGGGACTTGAAGAGGATTTCGCGGCGTCAAAGCCATTTGCCGGAGTCCGCATCGCTCTTTCCGTACATCTCGAAGCCAAGACAGCATATCTGTGCAAGGTCCTTAAAGCAGGCGGAGCGGAAATGTTCGTTACCGGAAGCAATCCTCTGTCAACTCAGGACGATGTGGCTGCTGCCCTTGTAAGTGACGGCCTCGAAGTATTCGCTGCGCACGGATGCACAGACGAAGAATATTATGACAACATCCGCAGAGTCCTTGAAAATGACTGCAACATCATAATAGACGACGGCGGCGATCTGGTCCACATGCTCCACACCGAGATGACTGACAGGATCTGCCATGTCTATGGCGGATGCGAAGAGACCACTACCGGCATCATAAGGCTGAAGGCCATGGACCGCGCGGGACAGCTTAAGTTCCCTATGGTCCTTGTAAATGACGCTGACTGCAAGCATCTGTTCGATAACCGCTACGGCACAGGCCAGTCAGTCTGGGACGGCATCAACCGCACGACAAACCTCATTGTTGCAGGCAAGAATGTGGTTGTCGCAGGCTATGGCTGGTGCGGAAAAGGTGTCGCAATGAGGGCGAAGGGACTTGGCGCGAAAGTCATCGTCACCGAAGTCGACCCTGTAAAAGCAATTGAAGCAGTAATGGACGGATTCGAAGTCATGCCGATGATCGATGCTGCTCCTCTCGGTGATTTCTTCGTTACAGTCACCGGCTGCAACAAAGTCATAACAACCGAAGCCTTTAACGCCATGCATGACGGCGCCATCTGCTGCAATGCGGGCCACTTCGACTGCGAAGTCGACATGGCTGCCCTCAGGGAGATGGCTGTCGGAACAAAACTCATGCGTGACAATATCATGGGCTACGAACTTGCAAACGGAAATACGATATGCGTTCTCGGCGAGGGACGCCTTGTAAACCTTGCCTGCGGCGACGGACATCCTGCGGAGATCATGGACATGAGCTTCGCCATTCAGGCGCTTTCAGCAAAATATCTGCTGGAGCACAAGGATGAGATCAAGTCAAAGCTGATAAAGGTGCCTGCCGAAGTAGACAATGAAGTAGCGCTGAGAAAGCTATCTTTCCTCGGGAAAAAGATAGATGTGCTGACAGAGGAACAGAGGGCTTACCTGAACAACTGATCTTCCTCGATTATCTGGATCTCCAGATAATCAAACGGTATGTCCTCGATAAAGGAATCCTTTGTGAAACGGGTTTTTGAGATACGTTTAAACTCTGAAATGTTGCTGTCCAGCCAGATGGGGATGCCAAGATCAAATTCACGGCAGATTTCTTCAAGAGCCGCATAGACTTTTAGGGTGCGGCCCCGATTGGAAGGATCGCAGACTACGTGATCTTTCAGCATATGATTATGTTTGATGATTTTTCCCCACATTCTGAACATGGGCAGATTGTAACATATATCAAGCAGGGGTGGCAACATCCGGCAGCTGACCGGGAGGTTCATTATGAAAAAAGAGATCCAGGCACTTAACAATGACGAAAAGATCGAACTTTTTAAACAATGGGTCGGAGAATGCAAAAATATCGTATTCTTCGGAGGAGCCGGCGTATCGACAGAGAGCAACATACCTGACTTCAGGAGCACTGACGGTCTTTATAACCAGCAGTACGACTATCCTCCTGAAACCATTCTCTCCCATACTTTTTATGTAAGAAATACCGCTGAGTTCTACCGTTTTTATAAGGATAAGATGCTTATCCTCGATGCTGTCCCCAATGCGGCACACAAGAAGCTCGCAGAGCTTGAGGCCGCGGGGAAACTGAAAGCGGTGGTCACCCAGAACATTGACGGCCTTCATCAGGCTGCGGGCAGCAAAGTGGTTTATGAGCTTCACGGCTCTGTCCACAGAAACTACTGCACAAAATGCGGCAAGTTCTTTGGTCCCGAGTACATCGCCAAATCTGACGGCGTTCCCCGCTGTGATGTATGTGGTGGCACGGTAAAACCCGATGTGGTATTATATGAAGAAGGTCTTGACGATGAGACCGTAGGAGGAGCAATAAGCGCCATAAGCAGGGCTGACATGCTCATCATCGGCGGAACGTCTCTCGTGGTATATCCCGCTGCAGGACTGATCAATTATTATAGGGGAGACAAGCTCGTGCTCATCAACAAGAGTTCCACTCCTGTTGATTCCGCAGCTGATCTGGTCATAAATGACAGCATCGGAAAAGTCTTCTCGAGTATATAAGGAGGTTGTTATGGATAACTTTTTAAGCGGCGGAGTTAATGAACTCAAGCAGGCAAAAACTGCGATCACCAGAGCCAATAAGCTTTCCGAAGCCATGCTTGAAAGCGAGAAACTCGCAAAAGCCAATGACAAGGATGTCGATGCCCAGAAAAAATACATGAATGACAAGATCGAGTCCACGATCAAGGCAAGACGTGACGACCTCGTAAGATCACATGATACCCAGATCGCCGAGGTTAAGAAAGATCTTAAAAATGTTGAAAAAGACCGTAAGAATGCAAAGGCCAAGGCCATAAACGACCGCATTACCGGCGAGACAGATTCTTTTTCGACTGAGAACAAAAAACTCAAAGGTCAGATCAAGACTCTGTTCAAGCAGGCCAAGATCCCTACATTCTTTAATAACCGCCTGTATTACGCACTGTTCTATCCGAAGACGATACTTGATTTCCTAATCCTTGCAGCAGTTGTCATCCTTACGATAGCAGTGATCCCGAACATAGTGATCGCGCTCATTGATACGACCACATTTCTCAAGATACTTTTATATGTAGGCATCGTTCTTGTTTTCCTTGCCATTTTCTTCATCATCCTGGTCGCCACAAGAGGTCCCGCAAAGGAAGTCGCACTTGAGAAGGCACGCGCTATCCGCAAAAGGATAAAGAGCAACAAGAAACAGATCCGCATAACCTCAGACAACATCCGCACTGATACGGATGAATCCACCTACGGACTTGAGGAATTTGATACTAATATCCAGCAGATCACTGCCGCCCTCGAAGAAAAAGAAGAAGCCAAGGCTGCCGCACTGCGCGAATTTGACGAAACAACCGCAGCAAGGATCCGCATGGAGATCGAAAATGAGAATCTGCCTGTCATCCAGCAGCTTGAAGCAGACGGCAAAGCCCTGAAAGCTGATTTTGCCCAGAAGCAGATCGATGCGCAGGCTGCCCAGACAGAGATCAACAACAATTATGCCGCATATCTCGGCGCCAACAATATCGCTCCCGATAAGATCGATGACATGATAACACTGATCGAAGAAGGCCGGGCACAGACGATAATGCAGGCGCTTGACATAATAAACGGCGAGATCAAATAATGCCTGAAAATACCAATAACGAACGCAAGCTTTCCTATATCAAGCAGAAAGCCCAAAAACGGAAAAAGCTAAGAGCTACGATAATAATAGCGGTCATTGTTCTGATGATTGCTATTATTGTTGTGGGCGGATATCTTCTGTACACATACAAATCTTACAGCGGTTTTACTGTCGTTTCCGAGACACCGCTCTCCGGTGCCTCGGACAATCTGTCATACCGCTCCTTTAGTGACGGCTATCTCCAGTGCAGCAACACCGGCCTCATCTTCTTCGATCCCGACGGTATCATCTGGGATGAGCCGCTCAGCATGGCCCGCCCCTTGATAGATACAAGCGGCAAATACGCCGCCGTGGCTGACATGCGCCAAAATGACGTTTATATCTATGACCGGAGCGGTTTAGCCGGCCGTATCACATCCTCTCACGAGATAATGGATGTTGAGATATCGGAATCCGGCGTTATCGCCCTTGCGACTAATGACACTGACTGCAGCTACATAGAGCTTAAGGATCTGGAAGGGAATGACCTGATCAACGTTAAGAGAGTCTTTTCATCGAGCGGATACCTCGCTGATATCACACTCTCTCCTGACGGTACCCGCCTTGCAGCATCATTTATCTATATCTCACAGGGTTCACTGGAATCGCGTGTTTTATTTTATGATTTTTCAAATGAGAGTTCCGATGACATGCTTGTTGGCGGATTCAGCCAGTATAAGGATACGATAATCACTGATGTTGAATTTCTCGGCAGCAATGTCGTCTGTGCTTTAGGCGACAACGCGCTTACTTTTTACAGTTTCAGCGCGGAGCCTTCGATAATCAGTGAAGAACTGGATCTTGAGTGGGAGATCCAGGCAGTTTCATTCAGCGGCGGCAGGCTGCTGATAACAGCAAAGGATCCCGAAGGTGCCAACAACTACAGGGCATATGTGTATAACAGTGAAGGGAAGCAGCTTGCAAGCCTGGGATTCGATTTCGCGTACAGCCGCGCATTCCTTGCCGGCAATAATGTACTGCTCTACTCCTCCACTGACTGCCAGCTGATAAGTTTTAAAGGACTTAAGAGATTTTCCGGCACTTTCGGCGGAAGGATCTCTTATCTTCTTCCGATCACAT
Organism: Lachnospiraceae bacterium; assembly: GCA_015057955.1. Classification (GTDB taxonomy): domain Bacteria; phylum Bacillota; class Clostridia; order Lachnospirales; family Lachnospiraceae; genus RGIG5612. The sequence continues at coordinate 34,542 of SVDE01000007.1, forward strand.
CCTCAAGATACATCCTTGCAACAAGTGAGAACGTTCAGTTCATCAAGTTAAAATAACAGCCATGCCGACAGCAGCCCTCATCACAACGATAGCAGTTCTTGTTTTCCTGGCCGCCTTTACAATAGGTGGTTTTCACAGGGGCCTGTTGCGCATACTCTTTACTGCGGGTTTTGCGATCGTGATCATTGTCCTGTGCGCGGTTCTCACACGTCCACTCGCCTCTTTTCTCCGGGAGAAGACATTTATCGGGTCAGAAGCGGAAAGCCGCATAACGGAATACATAACAAAAAAAGCCGATGAAAAAGAGGCCGGCATGGTGATCGGCGCGGAAGATGAAGTTGTCGATACCCTTCCGCTTCCCGGATTCCTACGGACAGACATCAAGGTCAACAACACTATTAAAAAATATACCGAAATGGGCGTGAACACATTTTCCGGTTATCTTTCAGAAAGGATAACCGGGATCGTCATTTACGCCATTGCTTTCATACTCTTGTTCCTGGTCCTGTTCATCGCGTTCCGCATAGTCATTTTCCTGCTGAAGATCATCGAAAAGATACCTCTTATACATGGAATCAACCGGCTGTTCGGAGCTCTTCTCGGACTGGCAGAGGGTCTGCTCATTCTCTGGTGCATTTGCATCTTCATCATGATATTTTCGGGAACATCTTTCGGTACCTCCTGCATGGAGATCATAAACGCCAACCCTGTCCTTTCTTTTATATATAATCACAATATTATAGTCATGGCTTTCAGCCGTTTTTTCTATTCTCAAACGCAGACAGGTATATTATAATTAGATTGTAATTTGATCACCCTCATCAACGGAGGTGTCAAAATGTCCGGAAAGAAATCACGTCTGATCAGAATATTTATTGCAGTCACTGCTCTTATTTTGGTGCTTGCCATTACAGGGTGCTCCTGCAACGGATGCAACGGATTTGGCTCACTGTTTAACCTCGTCAGCGGAGGCGGAGAGACCACTACAACTGCGGCCGCCGAGACTTCTACCGAGCCTACAGCTGCGGCAAGCGAAACTACCACTGCCAAGCCCACAGAAACTACCACGACCAAGCCGACAGAGACCACCACGACCAAACCTGCTGAAACGACCACTAAGCCTGAAGCAACAACAGCGCATGTACACGACTGGAAATACATCAACTCAGTTGTGACTACCTGTACTGAGGATGGCTATGACTATTACGTCTGCTCAGGATGCGGGGAAGAATACTATGATGTATTCCCTGCTCTCGGCCATAATTGGCAGGCCAATGGCGGCAGCCCTCCTGACTGCACTCACGACGGCAGTAAATGGTATATCTGCGGCAGATGTGGGGAAGAGTATTATGACGTACTGCCTGCTGTAGGTCATGACTGGGCATTTGTATATCACAGCGCTCCCAGCTGCTGGTCCGACGGCTATGACAAATACCAGTGCACGCGCTGCCTGGCGATTGAAGACAGGAACCAGGAGCTGTATCCCGGAGGCCATGACTGGGTACTCGTTTATCACTGTGAGCCAAGCTGTGTTTCTCCCGGATATGACAAATATCAGTGCAAGAACTGCCTGGAGATAGAAGACAGAAATCAGGACCTGTATCCAACCACTCCGCACACCATGGACAAATGGATACCATGTCCCGGACAGGAAGAGATCTTCCACGTTAGACAATGCTCATACTGCGGATATTACGATGAGCACGAACTTTACATGCATGAACTGGGAAATCCCTGCCCTACCTGCGGATATGTTCATTAGTATAACAATCTGTTGAGGTATCACCATGATCAAAAAGAATCCGAAAATACTGAAGATCATCTGCGCAGCCACAGCCCTCATCACCGCTGTTTCCATTACAGGGTGCTCCTGTGGTGGCTGTAACGGTTGCAACGGGATCAGCTCACTGTTTGGTCTCGTCAGCGGAGGCGGCGAGGCAACAACTGCTGCTGCGGCTTCAACTGAAACTACCGCTGCGGCTTCAACCACTACTGCAGCGGCAAGTGAGACAACAACAGCGAAAGAGTCTGCAACAACCAAGCCATCAGAAACAACCACTGCTAAACCGCCGGAGACAACAAAGCCCGAATCAACGACAGAGCATGTACACGACTGGCATTACAACTGGGAAGACCCGGCTACCTGTACTGATGATGGCGCTGACTGGTACATTTGCTCGAAATGCGGCGCAGAATACTATGATGCCATCCCTGCCCTTGGCCACGATTGGGAGCGGACAGGCGGCAGCCCTCCGGACTGCACTCATGACGGAGGTAAATGGTACACCTGCATGAGATGCGGCGAAGAGTATGTTGAAGTTCTGCCTGCGCTCGGGCATAACATGAACGGTTACACCAGCGGCGGCATGGGACATACCCGCTGCTGTGACATGTGCGGTTTAGAATATCCTGAAACTTTTGAAGCACATGACTATGAAGGCTCATGCAAACCCAAGCCCGGAGAGGAAACGATCTACCACGTATATTACTGCAAATTCTGCGGTTATATTGGCTTCCAGGATGTCCACCACATGACGGGCGATGGCATTTGCGTAGACTGCGGTTATTCCGGACCTGTAGGATGAGCTCCTTATCCGATGAGGTAATATTATGTTAAAAAAGAATCCAAAAATACTTAAGATCGGCTGTGCTGCCATAGCTGTTATCACAGCGATTTCCATTACCGGCTGTTCATGCAACGGCTGTAACGGGATCGGCTCGGTGTTTAATCTCGCCAGCGGAGGCGGCGAGACCACGACAACTGCTGCCGCTGAAACTTCTACTGAGCCTACCGCCGCGGCTACAACTGCGGCTCCGAGCGAGACTACCACGGCGGAAACAGCAACGGCCAAACCTGCCGAAACAACCACGACCAAACCTGCCGAGACGACAACCGAACCTGAAACAACGACCGCTCATGTACATGACTGGAAGTATAACGGCAAAGAGCCGGCTACATGTTATGACGACGGCAAAGAGTGGTATATATGCTCCAAATGTGGCGCAGAGTATTATGATGTAATCTCTGCCACAGGACATGACTGGTATTACAACGGCGAAGACCCGGCCACATGCACTGAAGATGGCAAGGATTGGTATATATGCAATAACTGCGGAGAGGAATACTATGATGTGATCCCGGCATTGGGACATGACTGGTTTCGCTACGGCGGAAGTGCTCCATCCTGTACAAATCCGGGAGCTAAATCGTATACATGCACCAGATGCCATCTTGGTCGTGTAGATTATGATATTCCCGCATTGGGACATGACTGGGACTTCGTTTATCACTGTGACGCGACATGCGAAGACTATGGTTATGACAAATATCAGTGCACACGCTGCGGAGAGGTCGAAACCAGGGATTATGATCTGTATCCGCCTCTCGGGCACGATGACTATGACATCGTCGGCGGCGCCATGGGCCACACTCACTGCTGCAGCAGATGCGGACATGAATTTCCGGAAACCTTCGCTGCTCATGAATGGGCATGCATACCCGACCCCGACGAGCCGACTATTTATCACGTCTATATTTGCTTCGCGTGCGGATACGTAGATCACAAGGCTGCACACAATATGGTAGGTGGTTCCTGCACAGAGTGCAGCTATTCCGAATAAATAGGATAACTCCTGAATGAAAATAAATCGATAGCAGAAAGGACGGCGCAAAACTGCGTCGTCCTTTTTCATTAAAATTCTTGACTATGCTACTTATCTTTGTTACAATACACAGGCTTGTTAAGGCGACGTAGCCAAGTGGTAAGGCGCAGGTCTGCAACACCTTGATCACCGGTTCAAATCCGGTCGTCGCCTCGGTGTGAATTCCCTGAAAAGTACTGATTTTACAGCACTTTTCAGGGTTTTTACTTTTCTCAAGAATTGTTCCGCAGTGTTCCGCGGAACAATTCTTTTACATTAATTCATTATCTTCTGGCTCTTTTGGTATAAATATCTAAGAAATATCCTGCTTTAAACTATTACTAAACTACCGTTATCGTCATTATCATCATTGCCCTGATCATCCGACAGCATGATTTTTCTAAGTTTCTCATCTAGATCGAGATCTTTTATATATTTCTGTGTCATCTCAGGAGTTGTATGATGAAGAACTCTCTGTACAAGAAAGATATCATGAGTTTTCAGATACAGATCTGTTGCCATTGTTGCTCTCAGACTATGCGACGAATATTTTGCCGGATCAAGACATAAATCTTTAGCCATTCTTTTTATAGTATTGTTAAAGGTATTATGTCTAAATCCATTCTCAGGGAATACGAACTCTTCATCTATTTCCAATTCCTTTATCTTCTTCAAGGCTTCATACGCCTCAGGCGGAATCGGTATGGCCACTGGTTCCTCGTATCCTTTGATATGACCTACCAGTTTATGGCCTTCATAGCTAAACGAAAGATCGTCATTCATCGTATAAACCGGAACAGATTGATCATCAATCATGATTGTATGCTCGACCCAGTTTATATTTGACCAACGCATTCCTCTAAGTTCTCCGTAGCGGTCACCGAGCTTAATTCCTATAATAATTCCATATGAATGAAGTGCATTAACTCTGGGGCGTTTCAGTTCTTCTTCACACCATTTAAGAATATCCGGGATCATTGCAACCGGGAAGGGTGTCTTCTTAATTTTATCTTTTCTCCCCGATGTCTTAGCATAAGGCAAATCCTTATAGTCAATATCGTTTACAGGATTATGCGCTATTAAATTGTTATTGACACAGTACTTCATGATATAAGATATCACTCCGCGGATTCCCTGCAACTGTTTGTAATTGAGCTTATATTTCACACATAATTCGTCATAAAACTTTTTTAAAACAGCTGGGGTTATAGCTTTCACTTCCATACTCGCAATTGTACTGTTTGCAAAATATTTATCCCATATCCTTTTATGCTCAAGCATGGTTTTAGCCGATACGCCACGCTGGGATTTCCAAATTGTTGCTTTCGGAAAAGTGTCTTTCAACATATCATTATCTCCTTTGCTTTTATAGTATTCGTATAACTTATCTATTAAGCCTTCATACGTTGTTGCGGAGATATGATTTTTCTGCCCATTTGGACGTGTCTTAAATCTTGTACAAGTAGACCCATCACCTCTTTTCTCAGTATATGAGTATATTTTCCCTTTTTGAATACCTAATATATACTGCTCTTTTTTCTTTTGTATCATTTTCGTTTCATCAGTGATACAGGACTGGTCTATTATATCTGTGCATTTAAGATATTCCAAGTCAGATTCAATCTTTTCTCCTAGTTTTTGTAATTGGTTTAACGATACCTTTAAGGACTCTGATGCCAACAGGCTATTAAATGCATTCATCTTTTCAATGTCATTCTTGTAAAACACTGCTGGCCTCACCTCCCTTAACGAGGATACCTTCAGATATTCCAAGAACCATTGATAATTACATGTTCAGTTGTCAATGTTCACTATAACAATAATTAAATATTGCTTCGTATATATTATGCCGTTAAAAAACGGTATTAAATTTTGTGGCTTTAACGACGTGCCTCTGGTACAACTACGGCATCCGTCATAACAATATCTATGTTCCAGTAGCCTGCTTTATAATCTGCGAAAAACGACTTTCTATATGCGCAGCATTCGGTTCTGTCGCTATCAATATCGTCATATTTACAGTTGCCGGGAATATACTTACATCCCATTTCTTCCAATACTTCGGGGATTTCAAGTTCAACATTATTTTTCACAGTACTATATGGAAGGCTCGCAACATGCGGTGTCTGAAGACGCAACTTCCATACCGGTACTTCCTCCCAGTCATCCCATGTTATCTGATGTCTATCTGTAGTCTGAGATAAGCTGAGCACCATATATCCATCATGGGTTTTCTTGGGGTGAATATCTCTGTCAGCGTTGGCGCGTTCTTTGGAAATTCTTCTGCGATTTTTCAGTTCGACTCCCAGATCAGAGATTTCATTTTCTTTTTCCGTTAAATCAGCCTTCAACTGCTCAATAGCAAGCTGCAGCTCCGCAATTTCGTTTTCCTTCTGCAGAAGTTCTTCATTATGCAGTTTTATTAAGTGCTTTTCCTTTTCTTCGTATTTAGCATTGAGATAAATTTTGCATTCCACTAAACTGATATTGCCCCGGGAATACATTATCTCTGTTTTTACATCTTCATAGATGTCGCGTGGGAGTATAACTGCGTTAAAGTCCGCTGAATCATCAGCTGCAATAGCAATATTATTGCCGTTAACTACTATTTTTGTTTCTTTTGTAAGGTTAATATTCATGACATATCCTCCTTAAATGCCTCTTAAATAATTGTCACTTATAACACATATCCTGTTATGGCCCAGCGCTATGCTGGCCTTTTCCATCGCTTTTTTGTCTAATCTTTTTCCACGCTCATCTCCGCGGCAGACATACACTTCGCTCTGATATTTTTTCCCGGATCCTTTATTGATCCTGTCATATGGGATATCTTTGATATCTCTGGCGTATTTCTTGTATGTTCTGTTGGCGTAGTCACCACGGTAGCCATGGATATCCGCTGCATTTGAGACGTGCCCCCATACCTTTTTCCCGGATTCTGTTTCTAACATTCTGCTGATAATCTGCTCCTTATGAGATCCCAAGATAGGTGCGAAGCGGTACTTGCCGCCTTTGTCTTTCCGATGGTGTAAGAAGTCTTTTTCAGCAGGGAACGTTCTAAGAGCTTTCGTTAAGTCAGCGAGCATCCTTTCCTGCGCAGTTGTCTTAGATGGTTTGTTTTTAAGTTCGGCTACTTTCTGTATCATGTTATCCCGTGTCCAGTAATCACTACGCTCGAGTTTTTCAAGTACGCCCCTTCTGCACCCGGTGCCTTTGCAAAATTCGATCAGTTCTGCGTTATTGGTTTTTGAAAAGTGTTTATCTGTTTCAGTTTCAACGCGACTGCGTATAATATTCTCGCGATAACGCGCCGGTGCCTGAAATCTGTTTACATCTGCCTTATCAATGCCAAACAGCTTGTTAAGGGCTGCGGCTTCAGTCTGAATGGTCCATGCTGATAGCGGTCTTCCATCAGCATTGACCTGCTCACATCGGGCATAAAGATATTCATTGATATATTTCTTTGCCTTCTTCAGGGTTGTACAATCCGGATGTTTCTGATTGATCCATCTGGCAAAATAGTTACAGTGCTTAAGATATGTTTCGTATGTGCTAAACGAGTAAATATGTCCTTTTGTATTCTCATTTTCCTTATCAGCTTTTTTGCTCCGGCCCTCTCCAGCTTTGAGCATATCCAACAGTTTCGTGCGTATCTGCTGGTGCAGGGAAAGTGAGTACTGATTGTTTTTTCTTCCCATTGCTTTATTACCTTCTATATACTAAGTATGTTTTGATATCATGGTTAAAATCTATCATTTCAGATAGACCGCGCCCGATCCACTGCAAGCGTTCGGACTGCAAACAATTTTTTTAACGCCTTAATGGGCGGGACTTATGTGTGTCCGATGGTACATACATTTGTTTCTGCTCATTGCAAGGAGCTTATGTGTGCCCCTATTTCCCAGACCAAACCGACGTATAGCATACGCCGGCACTATCCCGGCGTATCCGTTTACCCCTACATCGCCTGGCTCTTTCGAGCCTGGCGCTATGGGGTAAACCGATACGGTATCCGCATTCATGTCATCATCGACATGCGCGGATGTTTCCGGCTGGCAACCGCAGACTTATCTGCCATTGCCAACCGTCCGCATCCATGATCCGACATTGTCAGATCGGTGAAGCAACTGTTGCACTTGACCAGTCGAATGACGAGTGCTCAAGAATGAATCTGCAGGCTTTCTCAGCTTGTCCAGCGGCTGATACTATCAGTCTCCGGTCCTCTTTCAACGCCTGAAGCCATCCATGGACGTAAGCAGCATTATTGCATATGGTTTCATCGGATGCCATGCCAAGAGTGCTCAGCATACATGCTGCTCCGACTTCCGCAATCAATTCCTCCTTGCTGTACGTTTCGGAACCGAAAGATACCTTCCGAAGACCAATCCTATTCAGACGACTTTCATGACCTGTGCTATGACAGGATTCATGAAAGATGGTTGCAAGATCCCATGCATCCTCTTCGAGTATCCCGAGTTCGTTCAAAAGACGCTCGGTCACCTTGACCGATCCGTGCTCTGAATCTTCAGGATTCCCGATTATATACAGCTTCATGATCATGTCCAGGTTGAAATACGTTTTGGATATTACTTCCTTGGATTCACCATTATGTCTGACAACAGCTATATATGCATTGTCAGCGAAGTAAGTAGGATCCTTAAGCAACTCGAGGTTAAACTCCGGTCCTTGTAATGCAACTGCATCGGCTATTTTCTTGCAGATGTTTTCCAGTGTGTCAGAAGCTGAATAATAAACAACAGGACTTATTTCTTCTTTGCCAGGTCTTATTATTCGGATTCCTTTACATGGGACTGAATTTTTGACGATCTCGATTTCCTCGATATCTACGTTCAGGCCTCTTTCGGCAATCAACTGTTCAAGTGTTAAAATGTCAATGTGCTTCATAATAACTTCCTTTCCGCCCGTGTTTCCGTAACGGGCTTTCAAAAATTTTGTTTGCCCGTCCGGAATATGGACGGATATTCAGTTATCAGATGCGGTGATGCGTGCCTTCGCAAAGGCTACTTCACACGCTTTTTGGTTTCACGACTGCGTTTCGCAAAGGCTACTGCTGTCGGAAAGTAATAAATACTTAAAACCAACCCCGGCTCAGTAGAGCCGGACGCACCAGGCCTGATGGCTGTTTATTGTCGCCTGGTCGACATC
>SVDE01000257.1 GCA_015057955.1 Lachnospiraceae bacterium
AACTGACCCTGCTGACATTCTGGCCGCAATAGGCCCGTGCATCTGCAGGGACTGCTACGAGGTATCCGAAGACCTTATCCCTCCTTTCAGGGAGAGTTTCGGGGAAAGCGCGGCCGGCAGTTTCTTTACTGCAAAGGATAACGGCAAGTATCTGCTGGACCTCAAGGCAGCTGTCAAAAAGACTCTTACCCTTGCCGGCGTGCATGAGAGAAACATAGAAGATTCAGGCTACTGTACCTGCCACTCCGGGAAGTTCTATTCATGGCGGGGCGACAAGGACCCTTCCGTCAGGATGCTCACCGCCATTTGGCTCATATAAATACAATCGCATTTAACTGTTGTATCTATGCGGAAAATGGTTTAAAATGCGTACTATTAATCTGACAAATCTTATACAGGATGGGAAAATATATGATAAAAGTTGTGAAATTCGGTGGAAGCTCACTTGCGAGCGCCGAGCAGTTCAAGAAAGTAGTCGACATAATCAAAGCCGATGAACACCGCGTATACGCAGTTCCTTCCGCTCCCGGAAAGAGATTCTCCGGAGATGCCAAGGTCACTGACATGCTGATCCATGCATATGAGACCGCTGCTGAAGGCAAGGACTACTCAGGACAGCTGGCGCTCATCAAAGACAGGTTCAATGACATCATCGAAGGTCTCGGCATTAAGGATTTTGATCTTAATGACGATTTTGCCGAAATAGATGCAATGCTCAAAGACGATCCCCAGAAAGACTACACTGCTTCAAGAGGCGAGTATCTTAACGGCAAGATCCTCGCGAAGTATCTCGGATGGGCATTCATCGACCCCAAGGATGTGATCTTCTTCAATGAGGAAGGAAACCTTAACACATACAAGACCGAGAAGTGCCTGTCCCAGGCTCTTAAGTCAAACTGCCCTGCAGTCATTCCCGGATTCTTCGGACTTGGCAAGGACGGAAATGTCAAGACATTTTCAAGAGGCGGATCAGATGTTACCGGATCTCTCGTGGCTCAGGCCAGCAAAGCTGACGTATATGAGAACTGGACTGATGTATCCGGATGCCTCGTTGCAGACCCGCGCATAGTCAATAATCCCGAAGTCATCAAATACGTTACTTACAGAGAACTTCGCGAGCTTTCATACATGGGCGCCACAGTCCTTCATGAAAACGCCATCTTCCCTGTACGCCAGAGCGGTATACCGATCAATATCAAGAACACAAACTCACCTCTTGATGAAGGCACATGGATCGTTGAGAGTACCTGCCAGAAACCTGCGCATACCGTGACAGGCATTGCCGGAAAGAAGGGCTTCTGCTCTGTTCTCATCACTAAGTCCATGATGAACGCTGAGGTAGGTTTCGGCCGCAAGGTCCTTCAGGCATTTGAAGACAACGGTATCTCATTCGAGCACATGCCTTCAGGCATCGACACTATGACAATTGTTGTCCATGAGGATGAATTCCTCCACAAAGAGCAGGCGGTCGTATCAGCCATTCACAGACTGACCAATCCTGACTCCATTGAGATCGAATCTGACCTTGCCCTCATCGCAGTCGTGGGCCGCGGCATGAAATCCGCAAGCGGTACCGCAGGAAAGCTGTTCTCCGCTCTTGCGGAAAAGAAGATCAATATCAGGATGATCGACCAGGGCTCTTCCGAGCTTAACATCATCGTCGGTGTTGAGAACAAGGATTTTGAGGAAGCGATCAAAGCTATCTACAATGCTTTTGTAAAAGCTGACTGAATTCAATAACCCCTAAACGCCGTGTTTTTTTGAAAAATAGTCTTAAAGCATTGTGTTTAGGGGTCCCATCATACTAAAAACCACGGCAACCGCCGTGGTTCTATTCCTCCAAATGATACGTTCCAAAGTAGTACAGATAATCCGGACTGAGCGTATCAAATTCTCCTTTGCCGGGTTCGCCTCCGAATACCTGATACACGGAGAACGGGCTGTTGCTCTTTGGTCCGTAATACATCACCAGCGGCTGCCCTTCCTGCCTTAGGTCAAGGAAGCAGACATCGATTCGGTCCCATTCATTCAGTGCATCGATCACCCGCTCTGACAACTTCAGCCTGAAATACGGAACGTCAGTGTTGTCCAATACTACACGCTTTTCATGGTTCTGGTCATGGACCATGTATCCGCCGTTTTTATTATCTTCCGCAGCGACTGGCAAAGCGTAGTAGGCATCATCAAGCATCTGCTGCAGTTCAGAGCAGTTTCCTGCTTCTTCAAAGAGTACATCTCCCTCTTCAAACATAAAGCCGCTTTTCCGGCTATTCACAAAGACATCTTTGTAAACCTCGATATATGCCTGACGGTACCAGCTGATGCCATCGTCCAGATCCAGATGCGCCCTTGCTGTCAGGTTCAAATCCCGTTCATCGATATCCCAGTCTTCATCCGGCAGTCCTGCGAGACCTTCGCTAAAGATGTACGCGTATGGAAATCCCTTGACATAGCCATAAAGAGAATCATATAGATCAGTGATCTCCTGCTCCCCTTTTTCACGGTCAGTAGTTTCGACAGCTATATTGAAACCTGACATGAATGGCTGTTCTGCCTTAAGGAAAGCCCGTATGTCACCTGTATAGAGCTCGGTGAATACGCAATCGTCAAAAGAATCGAACCCGGTCCGGTTCAGCCATACGGGGCCTGTGCTCTTCATCGGGAGCGAAAAGTCCGCCAGCAGCGGCTTT
>SVDE01000258.1 GCA_015057955.1 Lachnospiraceae bacterium
CCGTATTCATGCAGGGCGGGACGAATGTGGTGATCGATACCTCCTATACGGCAGAGGATGCGGACATCCTGGGAGCAGAGGAGGACTATGCGGATCTGGAGGCGGAGCTGCAGTCGAGGATAGACAACATCCGCATGGAGTATGACGGCTACGACGAGTACAACATTTCCTGTGATCAGATCGGCCACAATCCTTATGAGCTGGCTTCATACCTTACAGTCATGTTTGAAAACTATAAGCGGAATGAAGTCCAGGGAGCGCTGCAGGATCTGTTTGACCTTCAGTATGAGCTTGAGATCGAAGAGGTCGTGGAGACCCGATACCGGACAGAAACCGTGACGGAAACGGACACCTATACGGACCCGGAAACCGGTGAAACGGAGACGGATACGTACACCTACGAGATCGAGGTTCCCTATGACTACTATATCCTGAATGTCACGCTGAAGAATAAAAGCATGGGAACGGCAATCAGTGAATCCGGTCTGAATGAGGACCAAATGCAGCGCTATGCACTTCTGATGCAGACCTACGGCAATAAGCCGGAGCTGTTTGCGGGAAATCCCAACGCGATCCAGGTACAGGATGTGCTCCACTATGACATTCCGGGTGAGGCTCTGACTGATGAACGGTTCCGGAAAATGATCACGGAAGCAGAGAAATACCTTGGCTACCCGTATGTATGGGGCGGTGCTTCTCCAAGCACCAGCTTTGACTGCTCAGGATTCGTGTCCTGGGTCATTAATCACTGCGGGAATGGCTGGAGCTATGGACGACTGACAGCAGAAGGCCTGCGGCAGGTGTGTGCAAATCTTCCGAAAAGTGAAGCAAAACCGGGTGATCTGATTTTCTTCCAGGGCACGTATAACACCAGTGGTGCAAGTCATGTGGGAATTTATGTTGGAGACGGGATGATGATTCATTGTGGGCATCCGGTGCAGTATGCGAGCTGCGAAACACCCTACTGGAGGCAGCATTTCATGTGCATTGGAAGACTCCCTTAAGCCACAGATGTCTAAAAATAAAAAAGTCGTACAATTTCATAATAAAGGATGACAATTTGATAATAAGGTTGCACAACCATGTGATTTGAACTGATTAGATAAAAAAGTATGATAATCCAAATGACAAATCATAATGAAGTTTGACAATTTCAAGCGACCATGAGGCAGATGCAAGAGGACCGGAATCGTTGCATCTTTTTTTATTGATTTGTCTGGTTGACCAAATATCAAAACTATCGATAGTTGTATGACTTTATTATGAAAAACTGGTGGTGGATTGTACAACTTTATTATCAACGGACAACAGAAAGCGAGGTAATATGGACGATTCAAGACTGAAAAAGATCGGCGCTGAGCTGAAGAAAGCCCGCGCCCGGCGGGATGAATGGGAAGGAAGAGTGAAGGAGCTGGAGCGGAAGTATAAGGAGGCGGAGAATACCTGCATCCATGACATGGTGCATGCCGCAAACCTGTCACCGGAACAGCTGGCCATTCTGATCGAACAGAGCAGAAGGTCTGTGCCAAATGGAGATCCCGAGATGATATTTGATCAGAGTGAGGAGGAAACGGAAGAATGATGAGACGAAAGCTTGCCGCGCTGCTTGCGGCAATTTTGTTTGGAACAGCGGCGGTGCCCACAACGATTGCCTATGCGCAGGGAAATGACCCTGATGCGGCTTCAGTTACCGAAGTAACGGAGACGACGGAAAAGGAAGTTGCAGAGCAGGCCGATGATACGGTTGAAGCCGGTGAAACAGAAGGTGAAATAACTGAGGAAGAAGCACTTTCCGAAGTGGCCAGGCTGATTACCGGGAATCCGGACTTCTTCTCTGCGATGATCGGAGATATGGATCCGGAGACGCTGGAGCTCCTGATGGAGAATCCGAAGCTCCTTGGATATTTTCTTCCGACACTTCATGTCACGGTCACGGATGGCGCTGTGAAAATCGCTTATAAGGATCAGGAGACAGAGGAGACTATCCTGACCGGAACTGTAACAACGAACGGCAGCAATCTGAATGTCCGCACCGGTCCCGGCATCGGGTATGACATTATTTCCAGTCTTGCGAACGGCTCTCAGATCAAGGTGCTCGGCGAGAAGGACGGCTGGTATCAGATCGAGTTTCCTGCGGATATCGCCTACGTCTGCGGGCAGTATGTGAGGCTGAACGAGGTCGCCACGGCGGAAACACCGGAGGGCTACAGCTTTGATATCACAGGAACCGATATGGCGGCATTTCTGTCTGCCTTCAGCAGCCTGTTTGAGGGTGAACCGCAGGCTATCCCTGAAGTACACGGATTGACTCCGGACGGGAACCTTACACTGGTGGATGATCTTGGAGAGAAGACCGGTGAAGGACAGCAGTTCATCACACTGGTTACCAGGGCCGGAAACTATTTTTACCTGATCATCGACCGCAACGAAAAGGGCGAGGAAACGGTCCATTTCCTGAACATGGTAGATGAGAGAGACTTGTTTTCTCTGATGGATGAAGACGAGGCCTCAGCGCTGGCGGCACAGATGGAGGCAGAGAAGGCGGCGCAGGAAGCTGCGGTGTCCACGCCAGCTACACCTTCCGATCAGGAGAAGGAGCCTGTGGAACCGGAGAAGGAAGAAAAGCCGGCACGTAACATGCTGCCGGCACTGATCGCCCTTCTGGTACTTCTTGGAGGCGGCGGAGT
>SVDE01000085.1 GCA_015057955.1 Lachnospiraceae bacterium
AAAGGGGTGCCACTTACAGCGGCACCCCTTTTTTGTATCTGCACGCAGACAACTCCTGCCAAGTGCTTTCGGCTGGTCATATGGCAGGAGTAGCCTGCGCAGAGATGCGAAAAGGGGTTACAGAATAAGTGACACCTCATTTTCACAGTATTTTGGCTTTTATTCGATTATATGATATGTTAAAATAAAATCACCTAAAAAGCGAAAGGGGTGACGTTTATGAAATTTACAGTTTCAGGAAAAAATGTCGAAGTAACTGAAAGCTTAAAAACTGCCGTGGCAGAGAAACTTGCCAAGCTTGACAGATTCTTCTCACAGGATGTCGAGGCAAATGTTACACTCAGCGTTGAGAAGAACAGGCAGAAGGTGGAAGTCACAATTCCTGTAAAGGGCGGAGTGATCCGCGGAGAACAGGAAAGCTCAGACATGTATGTATCGATCGACCTCGTTGAGGAAGTCATAGAGAGCCAGCTCAAGAAATACCGCCAGAAGATCATCGACAGATATCAGAACAGGGTTAATTTCGCTGACAGCTACATAGAGGCCGAGCCGGACGAGGATGAGGGCGAGATCAGGATTGTTAAGGTAAAGCATTTCCAGTTCAAACCCATGGATCCCGAAGAGGCATGCATGCAGATGGAACTTCTTAACCATGATTTCTTTGTTTTCACAAACTCAGAGACAGACGAAGTCAATGTTGTTTATAAGAGAAAGAACAACACTTACGGAATAATCGAACCGGAACGCTGATACATATTTTTCGGCTCAATATAAATATACCTTATACGGCGCCGCTCTACTTAAGCGGCGCCGAATGATTGAAGGAGAGCATACCTGATGGGTTTAAAAGAATTATTCGGAAACAGCAGTAAGAAAGAGATCAAAAAGATCAGTCCGCTGGTTGACAGGATCGAAGCCATGAGACCTGAGATGATGGAAAAGACTCAGGAGCAGATGCAGGCGAGGACCAATGAATTCAAGCAGATGGTTGCAGATGGCACCAGTCTTGACGAGATACTCCCTGAGGCATTTGCCATGGTCAGAGAAGCTACCAGGCGCATACTTGGGACGGAGCACTACAGAGTCCAGCTCATAGGCGGTATCGTACTGCATCAGGGAAGGATAGCCGAGATGAAGACAGGTGAAGGAAAGACACAGACGTGTCTGCTCCCTGCCTATCTGAACGCGCTCACCGGCCGCGGCGTGCACATAGTCACAGTCAATGACTACCTCGCAAAACGTGACGCGGAGTGGATGGGACAGGTTCACAGATATCTCGGACTTACTGTCGGCGTGGTCCTCAACGGTATGGAGACCGAAGAACGTCAGGCTGCTTATAACTGCGATATCACATATATCACGAACAATGAACTCGGATTTGACTATCTGAGGGATAACATGGTAGTCCGCAAGGAAAAACAGGTTCAGAGAGGACTTGTTTACGCAATCGTCGACGAGGTCGACTCGATCCTTATTGATGAGGCCAGGACTCCTCTCATCATCAGCGGACAGTCTGCAAAGTCCACAAAGCTCTATGAGCTCTGTGACATACTTGCCCGTCAGCTCGTAAGAGGTGAGGCTACAGAAGTCTCCAAGATCGACATGATGATGGGTGAGAAGGTACAGGAGACCGGAGACTATGTCGTCAATGAGAAGGAGAAGGCAGTCAACCTTACAGAACAGGGTGTTTCAAGGGTTGAGCAGTTCTTCAGGATCGATAACCTGTCAGACCCTGAGAACCTCGAGATCCAGCATAATATCATACTTGCCTTAAGGGCGCATTCCCTCATGCACAGGGATCAGCAGTATGTTGTCAAGGATGACGAGATACTGATCGTTGATGAGTTCACCGGACGTATCATGCCGGGCCGCCGTTATTCAGACGGTCTGCATCAGGCAATTGAAGCTAAGGAACATGTACAGGTCAAGAGGGAGAGCAAGACTCTCGCTACGATCACTTTCCAGAACTTCTTCAACAAGTACGAGAAGAAGGCGGGAATGACAGGTACCGCCAAGACAGAAGAGGCGGAGTTCCAGAACATATATAACATGGACGTTGTTGAGATCCCCACAAATGTTCCCGTTATCAGGAAAGATCTTAACGATGCCGTTTATAAGACAAAGAGAGAAAAATTCAATGCCGTGGTCAACGCCATAGTGGAAGCGCATGCCAAAGGCCAGCCGGTCCTGGTAGGTACGATCACCATTGATACATCGGAACTTATATCCGCGATGCTCAGAAAGAGAGGCATCAAACATAACGTACTGAATGCCAAGTTCCATGAGATGGAAGCTCAGATAGTTGCCGAAGCAGGTATTCACGGAGCAGTCACCATCGCAACAAACATGGCCGGCCGTGGTACTGACATTAAGCTTGATGAAGAATCCAAAGCAGCAGGCGGTCTTAAGATAATCGGTACGGAAAGACATGATTCACGCCGTATCGACAATCAGCTGCGAGGCCGTTCAGGAAGACAGGGAGACCCGGGCGAGTCCAAGTTCTACATTTCACTCGAGGACGATCTGATGCGTCTGTTCGGTTCCGAAAGACTGATGAATGTCTTCAATACTCTTGGCATTGAGGACGGGCAGGAGATCCAGCATAAGATGCTTTCCGACGCGATCGAGAGAGCGCAGAAGAAGATCGAGACAAATAACTTCGGTATCAGAAAGAACCTGCTCGAATATGACCAGGTAATGAATGAGCAGAGAGAGATAATCTACGCTGAAAGAGGCAGAGTACTTAACGGAGAATCCATGAGAGCGTCCATTATCGAGATGCTCGAAGGTACAGTCAATGATCTTATCGACAGATCGATACCGGACGGAATTCCGGCAGCAGAGTGGGATCTGCTCTCGCTTAATGAGTCATATCTGCCAATCGTTCCTGTAACTCAGGAGGCTCTTTCAAATGCTGAGAGAGGCTGCACCGACAAGGAGGCTCTGAAGGCTGCCCTCAAGAAACTCGCGATGGACAGATACGAAGAACAGGAGAAGACTATCGGAGCATTTGCGGACTTCCGCGAGCTTGAGAGAAGTGTTCTGCTCAGAGTCATCGACCGTCACTGGATGGATCATATCGATGATATGGATCAGCTCCGTCAGGGAATCGGGCTTGCTGCCTATGGCCAGAAGGATCCGCTCGTTGAGTACAAGATGGAAGGCTATGACATGTTTGACGGCATGATCGAAGGCATCCGCCAGGATACCACCAGAGTAATGCTGAACATAAAGATCCAGGTCAACCAGGAGATAGAGCGTAAAGAAGTTGCTAAGCCGATGTCCACCAACAGGGATGAATCGGTGAAGGGCCCGGTCAAGAGGACTGAGGATAAGATATATCCGAACGATCCATGCCCGTGCGGAAGCGGAAAGAAATATAAACAGTGCTGCGGCCGGAAGGCATGACCAGCGCAACAGGAAGAGGTGAACTGAGTGGTACTTCTTGACCAGCTTAAATATGAATTAGGACAATATACCGATCCGCTGAATGAAATGGGTTCGGCGCTGGACCGTCAGGGCAAGGAGAACAGGATAAGCGAGATCGAGCATGAGATGAATGCTCTGGGATTCTGGGAAAACGGGGACAATTCCGCAAATGTCGTTAAAGAGATGAAAACTCTCAAGGACACCATCGCGGAATATGACAAACTGTTCGGTGAATACGAAGACATACAGACCATGATCGAAATGGCTGAAGAGGAAAATGATGATGCCACAGCCGCTGAAGCCCAGGAGTCATTTGCCGTGTTTAAAAAGCATTTCGATGATTACAAGATCTCCACACTGCTTACAGGCGAATTCGACCACATGAACGCGATACTCTCGCTCAACGCCGGAGCAGGCGGAACCGAGAGCTGCGACTGGGCCGGAATGCTCTACCGCATGTATACCAGATGGGCAGCCCGTCAGGGATACGAAGTAGAAGTCCTGGACTATCTCGAAGGCGATGAAGCCGGCATAAAGTCCGTCAAGATCCAGATAAACGGACTGAATGCCTACGGCTACCTGAAATCGGAAAAAGGTGTCCACAGGCTCGTCCGCATTTCCCCGTTCAACGCAGCAGGAAAAAGGCAGACATCATTTGTTTCATGCGATGTGATGCCTGATATCGAAGAGGATCTCGACATAGAGATAGCCGATGAGGATATCAGGATCGATACATACAGAAGCTCAGGCGCGGGCGGCCAGCATATCAACAAGACATCCTCGGCCATCCGTATCACACACATACCGACAGGCATCGTGGTACAGTGCCAGAATGAGCGAAGCCAGCACAAGAACAAAGACAAGGCAATGCAGGAACTCAAGTCCCGTCTGTATCTCCTTAAACAGGAGGAAAACGCCAAGAACCTGGCTGAAATAAGAGGCGAGGTCACTGAGATAGGCTGGGGAAACCAGATCAGATCCTATGTACTTCAGCCATATACAATGGTAAAAGATCTGCGTACAGGCTGCGAGACCGGAAATGTCAATGCAGTTCTTGACGGGGATCTGAATGAATTCATGAATGAATATCTGAAGTTTATAAACAAGTAAGGGGAACTTAAAGGATGATAAATGTAGCAATCCTCGGATACGGAGTGATAGGTTCCGGGACGTATAAGGTTATCACGCAGAATCAGGATATTGTAAAAGGAAATGCCGGGGACGCTGTTCAGGTAAAAGCTGTGCTAGACCTCAGGGAGTTTCCGGGCAGCCCCGTAGAGGACATCCTGACACATGATTTCAATGACATCCTGAATGATGATGAGATCGATATTGTTGTTGAGGTCATGGGAGGAACCGGCGCCGCATATAAGTTTGTGAAGGCCTCCCTTGAAGCAGGAAAGAGCGTGGTAACATCAAACAAGGCGCTTGTTGCGGCATATGGCCCCGAGCTCATCCGCATCGCTAGGGAGAAGAACATAAACTTCATGTTCGAGGCCAGCGTCGGAGGCGGGATCCCAATAATCAGACCGCTGATCAGCTGCATTACTGCTGATGAGATCCTCGAGATAACAGGCATACTTAACGGTACCACCAACTTCATACTGACCGACATGTATGAGGAGGGAAGTGAGTTTGAACCTGTATTAAAGCAGGCTCAGGCAAATGGCTTCGCTGAAGCTGATCCTACAGCGGACATCGAAGGCCATGACGCATGCAGGAAGATCGCGATCCTTACAGCTCTGGCTGAGGGACAGTTCGTTGATTTTGAGGATATACCGTGCAGAGGCATCACCGGCATTTCGGCTGAAGACATCGCATATGCAAAGGCGCTCGGAAAGAAGATAAAGCTCCTGGCATCCACAAGGTATTCCGGCGGAAATATCTACAGCGAAGTATCCCCGTGCATGATAGACAGCAGCAATCCCCTTTATGCTGTTGACGGGGTAATGAACGCTGTACTTGTTAAGGGGAACATGCTCGGAGACATAATGTTCTACGGGGCAGGAGCAGGATCGCTGCCCACCGCTTCAGCGGTCGTATCCGACATAGTTGCCTGCTGCAGGCACATGCATGAGAACATACCTGTAAGGATGGACCCTGAAAAGCTTACGGTCCATGACCCGGCAGAGTTAAAAGACCGGTATTTCATCCGCGTGAGCGCTGATGCGGACATCGCTTCAAAGGTTCCCTGCGAATGCGAGATCACCATACCGGATGCAGAAGGCGAGAAGGCAGTGATCACAAAGGCCATTGCCGGCGCAGAGCTTAAAGACCTTGAAGGTATCATAAGCTGCATCAAAGTCCGTTAAAGAAAAACAAACCGCCCCGAAACAATGATGAGTTTCGGGGCGTTCAGTCCTAAAAAAGATCATGAAAGAAATAATTAAAACAAACAGTGAGAAAGAAACATGGGATCTCGGATTCGAGATGGGAAAGAACGCTGAACCCGGAACCGTCATATGCCTGGACGGGGACCTCGGCGTGGGAAAGACAGTGTTCACTGCAGGATTTGCCCAAGGCCTCGGTATAAAGACACCCATTTGCTCTCCTACATTTACCATACTCCAGGTATACGAAGAAGGAAGGATCCCGCTTTACCATTTTGATGTGTACAGGATAGCTGACTCATCGGAGATGGATGAGATCGGTTTTGACGAATATGCTTTCGGAAACGGTGCGTGCCTGATCGAGTGGGGCAGCATGATTAGCGACATCCTGCCGGATGGCACGATATACATAAACATAAGCAAGAACCTTGAAAAAGGTTTTGACTACAGGGAGATCAGCATAGAGAGATGAAGATACTGGCAATAGAAAGTTCAGGCTCAGCCGCATCTGCGGCCATACTTGAAGATGAGAGCATCATCATTGAGAAGAAGGGTCCGTTTAAGATAACCCATTCAGAGACACTTATGCCGCTGATCAATGAATGCTTTAAGGAGAGCGGCCTTGAGCCGTCCGACATGGACCTGATAGCAGTTTCCGGCGGACCGGGATCATTTACCGGCCTCAGGATAGGAAGCGCAACCGCAAAAGGCCTTGGATTTGCGCTCGGGAAAGACCTTGTACATGTTCCGACCCTTGATGCCATGGCGATGAACTGCGCCGGCAGCGGCAGGATAGCTGTCCCGATGATGGATGCCAGAAGAGGACAGGTATATACAGGGATATATGATCTTGAAGACGGATCTCCCAGAGCCGTCCTTGAAGGCTGCGCAATGGATGCAGGCGAACTCCTGGACATGATCAACACCAAATACCCTTCAGGCAAAGTCATCTTCCTCGGAGACGGAGCAGATGCTTTTAAGGAACTTATCATTGAAAGATGCAAAGCAGACTATATATTTGCTGAAGGTGATGACGCATATCAGAGAGCATCAAGCGTAGGGCTGCTCGGATACAGAAAGGCTGTAAACGGCGGGACTGTAAGCGCGGCGGATGAGGCTCCGGTTTATCTGAGACCAAGCCAGGCTGAGAGAGTCAGGGCGGAGCAGAATGGAAATTAGTTATTACGAGATGACCGAAGACGACATACCGAGTATCGCTGAAATGGAGCTCGAGTATTTCTCGGTTCCCTGGTCTGAAGCCAGCATCGGACACTACATGGAACAGGGCAACACTCTGTTCATAGTGGCCAGACATAACAGTTCTGACGGATATGTTGTCGCAGGCTACATCGCCCTCATGTGCATACTGAATGAATCGGAGCTTGTCAGCATCGCTGTCAGGAAGGGCTACCGGAACATGGGGATAGCAAGGGAACTGCTCGACATTGCGTACGGGATGGCACAGGACCGGGGAGTAGAACTGATACACCTTGAGGTCAGGGAGAGCAATGAAGCTGCCATAGAACTGTACGAAAGCGAAGGATTTACCAAAGATGGCATAAGAAAGGGCTATTATGACAAGCCGAAGGAAGATGCCGTCCTATACACAAAACATTTTAAGGAATAAAGAATGCTTGACATATGCTTACTCGGATGCGGCGGGATGATGCCGCTTCCAAGGCGCCATCTGACCTCGCTGATGGCAAGATTCAACGGATCGAATATACTGATCGATTGTGGCGAAGGAACGCAGGTAGCGATCAAGGAAAAAGGATGGTCTTTTAAATCCATCGACATTATCCTGTTTACCCACTACCATGGCGATCATATCGGAGGCCTTCCCGGACTCCTTCTTACCATGGGAAATTCAGACAGGACAGAACCGCTGAAGATGATAGGACCGAAGGGGCTGAAGAGAGTCGTTGATTCCCTCAGAGTCATAGCTCCGGAACTCCCTTTTGAGATAGAGTACATAGAGATCGAGGGAAGTGAGCAGACATTTTCGTTCGGTGAGTACCGCATCGAGGCATTTAAGGTACACCACAGAATCCCGTGCTATGGATACAGCCTGATCATAGACCGGGCAGGCAGGTTCGACGCTGAGAAGGCAAAGGCTCTTGAGATACCGCTCAATTACTGGAGCGTCCTTCAAAGGGGCGAGGAAGTCACCTTTGACGGCAGGGTATTCACTCCTGACATGGTCATGGGACCGCCCAGAAAAGGACTTAAGGTCACTTACTGCACCGATACCAGACCGGTACCGCAGATCGCTGCAAAGGCAGCAGGTGCCGACCTGTTCATTTGCGAGGGCATGTATGGTGACCCGGACAAGCAGGAGGATGCGGTTTCCAAATACCACATGACATTCCGGGAGGCTGCAAAGATCGGCGCGCAGGCGCAGCCGGAGATGATGTGGCTCACGCATTACAGCCCTTCACTCATCAGGCCTGCTGATTACATGGATGAGATACACAGCATATTTGACCGGGTCGAGCCCGGAAAAGACCTTAAGAGCATAGAATTAAGGTTTGAAGATGATCAGGAGAATTGAAATGGAACCGGTAACAATATTGGCGATCGAGTCATCATGTGATGAAACTGCGGCTGCCGTAGTCAGGAACGGAAGAGAAGTACTGTCAAATGTCATATATTCGCAGATAGATCTTCACACGGTATACGGCGGAGTGGTACCGGAGATCGCCTCCAGAAAACACATAGAGAAGATAAACCAGGTAGTTAAGAAAGCACTGGATGACGCAGGGATGACACTGGATGATGTGGACGGCGTCGCGGTAACTTACGGCCCCGGTCTTGTAGGAGCTCTCCTTGTCGGAGTGAGCTTTGCCAAGGCTGTCGCATTTGCAAAGAACAAGCCGCTCATCGGCGTGCACCACATTAAAGGTCATGTATGCGCCAACTTTATCGCTTATCCGGAGCTTGAGCCGCCTTTTCTCTGCCTTGTTGCGTCAGGCGGCCATACGCACCTCGTAATGGTAAGGGGCTATCTGGATTACGAGATAATAGGACGTACCAGAGATGACGCTGCAGGTGAGGCTTATGATAAGATCGCAAGGGCGATAGGGCTCGGATATCCGGGCGGTCCCAAGGTCGAAAAGGCTGCACACAGCGGCAATCCTGACGCCTTTGACTTTCCAAGGGCTAAGATAGATGATAATAAATATGACTTCAGCTTCTCAGGGCTTAAATCAGCTGTCCTCAATACGATCAACGGAGCAAAGATGAAAAACGAGGAAGTGAATCCCGCGGATATCGCAGCTTCGTTCCAGGCAGCAGTGATCGACTCAATGAAGGAGCGTGTGCTGATGGCAGCTGAGGAGTTTGGCGCAAAGAGCTTTGCAATGGCCGGAGGCGTTGCGTCCAACCAGACGATAAGAAAAGCTCTTGAAGCGGCATGTACAGAAGCAGGCATCAGTTTTCACTGCCCGCCGCCGATACTCTGCACTGACAACGCGGCAATGATAGGAGCTGCCGGTTACTATGAGTACATAAACGGCAGATTCGACGGCCTGGACCTTAACGCGGTCCCCGGCCTTAAACTGGAGTAGAAAATGAAGACCACAGCCATAGTGCTCGCAGCAGGCAAAGGGACCCGGATGGGCTCTGACGTGCCAAAACAGTATATGGAAGTAAACGGAAAACCGGTGCTGTGCTACTCACTTGAAAGCTTCCAAAAAAGCGGTGTGAGTGACATCCTGATCGTGACAGACAGCGCATCGGTTGAGTTTGTAAAGGACCTGGCGCAGCAGTATGGCATCAGCCGTGTGATCGGCGTGATAACTGGAGGGCGGGAAAGGTGCTTTTCAGTCCTGAATGCCCTGAGGCATCTGGCGCAGGAAGACCCGGGACCGGACTATGTATTGATACATGATGGAGCAAGGCCTTACATTACATCTTCTGCTGTTGACATGCTCGCCGAAGCCGTCACGCGATATGGGGCAGTGGTAGCCGCATCACCATCTAAAGACACGATCAAACTGACGGACAGAGAAGGATTTGTTGAGGATACGACTGACCGCGCGGTGACGTGGTGCGCACAGACGCCGCAGTGCTTTGAGTTTGCTTCCATACTTGAAGCTTATGAGCGCATAGTTGCGCCTCTTGAGGCCGGCGGCTCTGCGGTAACTGTAACTGATGACTCCATGGTATATGAAAAAGCATTTCCGGATAAAAGGGTAAAGCTGATCGATACCGGGTCGGAGAATGGAAAGATCACAACTATCGCCGATCTGGAGTACATGAAGTACTTCTTCAGGCAGCAGTGACCATGTAAAAGCACTAAACACGACAATTACACGGACAAAGGAAAACAAAAAAGCAGCCGGACTGTTAAGCCCGGCTGCTTTCAGACTGTAGACAAACCCGTCTCAAGGGGCGCATGCTCCGAGACGGGTTTTCTGTCAGTACTGTCTTTATTGGACC
>SVDE01000259.1 GCA_015057955.1 Lachnospiraceae bacterium
TTCAGAAGATATTTTGCTGCAAAAGCATTGAAGTCCTCAATAGTCTCCGGGTTCAGCGCTACTGCTTCATCCAGGTGATAATCGCTGAAATACTCCATAGAGTAAAATTTACCTGGCACCAAGGTTTTGATCGAATCAACGCTCCTTCTTTGAAGTTCATCTCTTAAAAAAAATGCTTTGAACATATCATTATCCTTTCTGGCTGATAATTTATCATACATTCTTAAGCTGTTATATTATGCAGCCTACCGCATAGACAAGGCAGAAGATCATATTCAGTATTATCCATGGAGTAGCTGCAAACCTGCCAAGAATAGTCTCTGGTACACGCTTTCTGGCTCCAAGATAAAGCGGAACGACCAGAATACTGTTGAGGAGTCCAATCAGACCCCCTGCAATTCCCAAAAGATACATGAATCCGGCTGAAGTGAAAAGCGCAAACACGAACGATGGAAGTGTTGCTGCAAGCCAGCTAATCTTGTCATTGCAGTGGAATGTCTCCGTTACGATCTGTGCCAAGCCGTTTGATACACCCCAGAAGGATGTAATAAGCGCAAACAGGATATACAGCACTCCAAGAAGCATAGCCCATGAGGGAAGTGCGGAAGTCCAACTTATCATAGCGATATCAGTTACTTCAGTCGCAGTTTTAAGGGTGAAGAAAGTAATGATGATAATTGACAGAAAATTCATTCCGAAGCCCACCCACATTGATTTTTTAATAGCTTCTCTGTCTCCGTCAAGTCCATCTACTACCTGAGGAATAGCTAGTGGAGCGGATAATGCCAGTATTGCATATCCATAGTAACGGATGAAGCTGAGAGGATCGCCATCTCCTGTAGGGAGAGGATTTCCGCTGAAGTGGGAGAATGACGGAACTGCCAGTACCGCAAGAATCACGAACATCAGTATCACCATAGCTCTTTCGCCGATAGCTACTCCCTTAAGTCCAGCAAGTACGACCAGTGCTGCAAAGATATAGAATATCACTGACCCAATCTTCTCTGTCACTGGTAGAAGAGCTGCTACAAGCTGGCCTGATTCGGAAACATAGGCTGCCAGATTTGAGACCGCTATCAATGCCAGGAAAACGAAATAGATTATCGTCAGAATCTTCTTAAGAGGTCCGTTAAACAAAAAGAGTTCGAACTGAGTCAGGACCTGGCATTCATGGCCGGTTATGCTTCTCGCCTTAAGTGCAATATCCGCCGTATAAGCAGCTATCAGCATTCCGATAAGATATGATAATACCAGTATAATTGCTGCAGGTAACACACCTGCCTTGGTTGCCAGATATGGCATTGTCATAATAGTTCCGCCCACACCGTAACCACAAAGTATGCAGGCAGCTTCAAATGTAGTTATCTTTTTCATAAGCGTTCGCCTCCATTTAGTATAGACATTTAATGGTTTATCTAACTAAAGCATATTGCGAACACCCCTGTGCGCGCAAGATATTTTTTTATTATTTTTAATTTTTATTCTACAGGAAGCATCAGAAAAAGATATACGTCGTTTCTGTCATAATCAACCATAGAATAATGATCTGCCATGGATACCACCAGACAGTCACCTCGAGGTTTATAGTTTCTTGCCTCTGCTTCTTCGTACATGGCCTTGAAGGCATTCTTGACACCTGCAGGATCACCATACCATGAAGCGTAGATAATACGAGTACCCGGTCTCATCTCAAGTCCTTCATCGTTTTTAGTGTGTCTAACTGGAATGTAGACTCTATTAATTAGAAGTTCACCGTCCTTAGTAAATCTGCCAGACAAAGATGGAGCGTCAGTGACCATTTTGTACTTTTTATCCGCGGCATATTTTAAAGCATCATGAAACTGACGGAAAATAACGTCCCAGTCGCCGGTAGGCTCGAAGTCCCTTATGAAGCAAAGATGCTCATTCATATCGAAGCTTCTGATTTTACCTTTCTTATAGTTGGTGAACGGGTCCTTGTCCGCGTCCAGGATGGTCATGACCATGATGAGATCGTTCAGCATGTTGGATATTATATCAGGGTTATTGACCGTATCACCGAGCAGATCCTTTATCTGCCCGGAATTCAGGCCACACTTTTCCAGAAGCAGAATATGCTTCAGCTGCATCAGGCCATTAAGCGAATAGTAACGCACGCCGGTCTCCGCCTTATATTCAGGCGTAAGCAGTCCCCGCTCCTCCATCCTTATTACAGTCATCCTGTTAACAGAACATATATCTGCCAGCTCTCTGGATGTGAAGAAACCCTTATCTTTCATATTTCGGTACTCATTGCTTCTCATCTTCGGTCCCTCCCAATTGCTTTCCCCAGTTATATTATACCATATTTCAAAGGTTAGAACATTGGTTTTATACAGGACTGTATATTTAACCAGTGATCATCGCCAGTATTTCTTTCGTGAACGTGATTATAATTCCACCTGCCAGAGTCAGGAATCCGTTAGCTCTCTGGGACGGATCATGGGACTTGAGAGAAAGTCCTACCTGCATGATACCAAGTCCCAGGAGTATCAGACCGATGGCTCTGATCATCGAGAATATGAAGTTGGACAAGTTGTTTACTACTTGGATGGGATCTCCGTCTGCGAATGCCATCCCTGCACCAAGCG
>SVDE01000086.1 GCA_015057955.1 Lachnospiraceae bacterium
AGCAGTATAAAGTATCCGTCGGCGACAAGGTAAAAGTTGAGAAGATCGATGCAGAAGTTGGTCAGAAAGTAACATTCGATCAGGTCCTCATGGTCAGCGCTTCTGAAGTAACAGTCGGAAGCCCCTGCGTAGAAGGCGCAGCGGTTGAAGCCGAAGTTACAGGTCAGGGCAAGAACAGGAAAGTGGTTGTTTACAAGTATAAGCCCAAGACAGGCTACCACAAGAAGAACGGCCACAGGCAGATGTTCACAGAGGTTGTCATCAACAGTATCGTCCTTAACGGCGAAGCACTTGAGGATGAGAAGGAAGAGGCACCTGCAGTTGAGGAAGCACCTGCAGTTGAGGAAGCACCTGTAGTTGAAGAAGCACCTGCAGTTGAAGAGCCCGCAGCAGAAGAGGCTCCCGCAGCTGAGGAAGCAGCTGAATAATTCACGGTAAAGGAGGTTTTGACATGGCACATAAAAAAGGTGTTGGTTCTACAAAGAACGGCAGAGATTCCGCGTCACAGAGACTCGGAGCAAAGAGAGCTGACGGTCAGTTCGTTAAGGCTGGAAACATCCTTTACAGACAGAGAGGCACACATATCCATCCCGGCATGAATGTCGGCCGCGGCAAGGACGATACACTGTTCGCGCTCGTTGATGGAAAAGTACATTTCCACAGACTCGGAAGAGACAAGAAACAGGTTTCCATTATCCCTGTGGAAGACTGATCATTTAGAACAGTACTGGTATGAGCTTCAGATCTTTAGCGGATTTGAAGCTCATGTTTTCATTATGGGAGATTTAAATGTTTGCAGACAGAGCTAAGATAGTCCTTATCTCCGGAAAAGGCGGGGACGGACACATCAGCTTCAGAAGAGAAAAATATGTACCGGACGGAGGCCCGGACGGCGGCGACGGCGGAAGAGGAGGCAGCATAGTGTTCATTGCTGACCCCGCAGTCAACACGCTTTCGGACTACAGGTTCAAACGCAAATTCAAGGCGCAGGACGGAGAAGAAGGCCAGAAGAGGAACTGCCACGGAAAGAACGGCGAGGATCTTGAACTGAAGGTCCCTGTAGGAACGCTGATCAAAGAGGCGCTGTCTGATAAAGTCATTCATGACATGTCTGAGCCCAGAGAAAGGTTTGTGCTCCTAAAGGGAGGAAGAGGCGGCAAGGGAAACCAGCACTATGCTACACCCACAATGCAGGCTCCCCGTTATGCACAGAGCGGCGGCAAGGCACTTGAGATAGAGGTAGTCCTCGAACTCAAGGTAATAGCTGACGTCGGACTTGTAGGCTTCCCGAATGTAGGAAAATCAACTTTCCTTTCCGTTGTATCAAACGCAAAGCCCAAGATTGCCAATTATCATTTCACAACTCTCAGCCCCAATCTGGGAGTGGTAGATCTTGACGGCGGCGAAGGCTTTGTACTGGCTGATATCCCGGGACTCATCGAAGGCGCATCGGAAGGTGTCGGCCTCGGACATGAATTCTTAAGACATGTCGAAAGATGCAGGGTCCTCATCCATATGGTTGACGCATCAGGCATTGAAGGAAGAGACCCGGTCCAGGACATAAGAGCCATCAACAGCGAGCTTGAAAAATACAACGTGAATCTGGCGGGAAAACGCCAGGTCATAGCCGCGAACAAGATGGATCTGATAGCGGACGAGGACGAGAGGAATGCGGTCATACAGAAACTGAAGGATGAGTTCGGAACTGATGAGACCGAGGTATTTCCGATATCAGCCGCAGCAAACATGGGCATCAAGCCTTTGCTGTACGCGGTAAATGACATCCTCAAAGAAATGCATGCAGAGCCTGAGGTATTTGCAAGCGAGTTCGACATTAACGAAGTATATGCCGACAAGAACGAGCCATATTATATCGAGGTCACTGATGACGGCGCATATTCGATCACAGGTCCGCGCATCGAGAGGATGCTCGGCTATACTAACCTTGAAGCGGAAAAAGGCTTCATGTTCTTCCAGAATTTCATGAAGGAGCAAGGTATCCTTGATGAACTTGTTGAAATGGGCATTGAAGAGGGAGATACTGTAAGAGTCTACGGACACGAATTTGAATATTACAAATAGGAGCGTAAAATGACCAGCAAGGAAAGAGCAATGCTGAGAAGCGCAGCGCATCATCTTGAGCCGATCATCAATGTTGGCAAGGACAGCCTTACTCCCGAAGTCACCGAAGCGATCAACGAAGCGCTTGAGGCAAGGGAATTGATCAAGATCGGCGTGCTCAAGAACTGCATGGATGATCCGAAGGAGATCGCGCAGGCAGTGGCTGAGAGAACGCGCAGCCAGGTTGTACAGGTCATGGGCAAGAAGATCACCCTGTACAGGTACAACAGCAAGAAGAAACATAAAGACGACGAGATAGTCGTAAAGAACTGATATACCGGACAGGAAAATGGACGCGACATACAAAAAGATCGGAATATTCGGAGGGACATTTGACCCCATTCATACCGGACATCTGATGCTTGCCGAGGCGGCTTGCTGCAGCTTCGGCCTGGATAAAGTACTGTTCATGCCGACTCCGTCGCCATACCACAGAACTGATAAGAAAGTTCAGGATCTTGAACACCGGATCAACATGGTCAAGCTTGCCATTGAGGGAAATGACCATTTCGAATTCTCCGATTTCGAGATCGCTCTGCCGGGACCTACCTATACTTACAACACTTTGAAGGCATTTAAGAAAGAATATCCGGACTGTGAGATCTACCTCATAATAGGCGGCGATTCGCTGTTCAGCATAGAGCAGTGGTATAAGTTCAAAGGCATTATGAAGATGGCCATCCTTCTTTCCTCAAAGAGGGAGGATGAGACAAAAGGGGCTTCGGGGAGCCTTGGGACTTCTGCTGACGGAAGTGAAAACGCAGACTACAGTGACAGTGAGGATCCGCTCCATGACGAATTCTTAAGCCGCGTGGAAGAGCTTAAAAGCCGCTATGGCGCGAGGATATACGACATCGGGATGCCGAACATCGAGATATCATCGAGCGGCATAAGCAGGAGGATACGCGAAGGAAAAACTGTCAGGTATTATGTTCCCGACAAAGTG
This sequence comes from Lachnospiraceae bacterium, assembly GCA_015057955.1. Lineage (GTDB taxonomy): Bacteria > Bacillota > Clostridia > Lachnospirales > Lachnospiraceae > RGIG5612. Next base: position 3,068 of record SVDE01000086.1, read on the forward strand.
CTTGAATACATAGAAGAGAACGGATTATACAGAGGTTGATGGATCTTACACAGTATACATTTTATACGGATAAACTTAAAAACGCGCTCACGCCGGACAGATACATGCACACGATAGGTGTTGCATTTACCGCGGCGGCAATGGCAATGAAATACGGAACAGATACAGATAAGGCGCTTCTCGCAGGGCTTTTGCACGACTGCGCGAAGTGCTTTTCTTATGATGACAAGATCGCCCTCTGCAATGAAGGCAATGTGGAACTTACTGAGACCGAACTTGCCAATCCCGCGCTCATACATGCCAAACTGGGAGCGTATATCGCACAGAGGGACTATGGCATCACTGACCTGGAGATCCTTGACGCGATCAGAACCCATACCACAGGAGAGCCCGACATGGGCATCCTGCAGAAGATCATATTCCTGGCAGACCTCATAGAACCGGGAAGAAGAGCGGATATTGTTCCCAATCTTGCAGGGATCAGGGAGATGGCATTTACCGACCTGGATGAGTGCATGTACATGGTAACAAAACAGCAGGTAGAATATCTTGAGAGCGATCCGTCAAAAGTGGTTGACCGCGCGACCAGGGACACGTATTATTGCTACAGGGAAATACATGATAATAGGATAACAAAAGGAGAACTAAATGGATTCAAAAGAGATCGTTAAGGCTGCAGTAAAGGTTCTGGACAGCAAAAAGGCAGAGGATGTCAAAATAATAGACATCAGCAAAGTAACTGTCATCGCGGATTACTTCATAATCGCCGGTGCTTCAAATGAAAGGCAGTGCAAGGCACTGGCTGACAACGTTGAAGAAACACTTGGCAGAGCAGGAGTAGAACCCAAGTCGATAGAAGGTTATGCCAATGCTAACTGGATCCTTATGGATTACCGTGATGTGATCATACACATCTTCAATCAGGACCAGAGGCTCTTCTATGACCTTGAAAGGATATGGACTGACGGTAAGATAGTCGAAGCAGCCGAGTTATGATATAATTAGACCACTAAGCTTTTGGGGGTTTTAGAAGCTTAGAAATAAAGGAGGTTTATTTATGAAGACCAGGCGTTTGACAAAGAAGGAAATGAGGATCTTTGCTGTAGGACAGCTCGGATGGTCCATCCTTGGCGGCATCATTAACACGTGGCTTGTTACTTTCTACCTTCCAACAAAGGAAGCAGTGGAAAATGAACAGGCCCCTTTTTATGTTCCGACGGGACTTATCATTTTCGGAGTTCTGACCATTCTCGGACTTATCACATTTATCTGCCGTATATTTGACGCGGTAACGGACCCGCTGATCGCTACACTGTCCGACCGCAGCAAGAATCCGAAGGGCAGAAGGATACCGTTCATGAGGATCGCGGCAGTACCTTTTGCGGTCATCACAGTACTTGTATTCTGCGCTCCCGTTCAGAAGATAAGCGGTATCAACATCGCATGGGTGCTCGTATTCCTTATCCTGTTCTACCTGTTCATGACGATGTACTGCACGCCTTACAACGCGCTCATCTCTGAGTTCGGTAAGACTCAGGACGACAGGATGTACATCTCAACCGCTATATCGCTTACGTTCTTCTTCGGAACACTCATCGCATACCTGCCTTTCCTTTTCGCAGGAATGCTCAGGGGCATGAACATATCCTACAGCTGGAGCTACCGCATCCTGTTTATCGTGCTCGCGGTCATAGCACTGATCTGCATGCTCATACCCACATTCAAACTCAATGAAAAAGAATTTGTTGACACCAAGCCCAGCGAGTCCAACGCGCTAAAGAGCCTTGGCGCAACATTCAGGAATAAAGACTTTCTTAAATTCTCAGCTTCCGACATTGCCTACTGGATCGGCCTTACACTGTTCCAGACAGGTCTTCCTTTCTTTGTAAAGGTCTCAATGAAACTGGATGAAGGATTCACTCTCTATTTCATGGGAGCAATGACTGTCCTGTCAGCATGCTTCTATCCGTTTGTATCCAAGATGGTCAAGAAGCACGGCAAGAAGAAACTGGTCATCATTGGTTTCCTCGGACTGGCTCTGGCATATGTCATCACGGCTCTCATCGGAGTTATCCCGCTTCCGGGTGTCGTATTCGGTGTTCTCATCGTCATCATCGCAGCATTCCCGATGGCGCTCCTCGGAATTATCCCTCAGTCAATAGTTGCTGACGTTGCTGAAGAGGATTCCATCCAGACCGGAGAGAACAGGGAAGGAATGTTCTTCGCAGCAAGAACCTTTGCAATGAAGCTCGGACAGTCGATCGCAATGCTGGTATTCACATCTCTTGCGGTCCTCGGAACAACACAGGACATCACCAGCAATGATCTTACCGCATCTGACATCGGCCTTCGCATAATCGCGATCGTTGCTGTCGTATTCTGCGCATTGGGTGCAGTCATTCTTTCCTTCTACAACGAGAAGAAGGTCATGAAGACCATCAACGATGCACACGCTGCAAGAGGCGAGGAAGAATAATAATATGAAATTCAGGATAAGATACACAGCTAATTCCCAGCAGCACAGGGAATTTAAAGTCGACCTTGCAGAAATCGTGACTGATCTTGCCGGGGGATCGATAGATAAGACTTACAACTACGGCAATGAGGATCTTTCAATAGACATCAGCTGCGCCGGCGAAAGAGTCAGTGTCATGCTGGGTGCCAAAACTCCGGTCACAATTGAAAAGAGCGTGTTTGACCATGAGTATGAGTATGATGAGACATGCAGGATATTCATAAACGGATACCAGAGCTGGACGGAGACAAGGGAATACACAACCAAAGAAAAGGTCCACAACCTTAACAGACTTCCCAGATCGCTGAAAGAGAAATATCATTTTGAAGCATACGGAGATCCCTGGTTTTACAGATATCAAGATGATCTGTGGCATGGATATACATATACCTATGTGGAGAATGACAAAAAAGAGTGCGACTTCATAGGTTCCCTCAATGAGGAGAATGCTTTTCTCATCGTAAACCATGAGCCGTGGAAAAAGGTGATCCACCTTGAGAGCGATGCCGCGGGAAAAGTTGTGGACGACAGCTTCAAACTGTTCGATTTCGTAAATTACCACGGTCCGGTCAAGGACTGCCTGAGAAAGTATTTCGGAAACTACGGAAAATGCACAGCTCCGAAGATCAAAGGCTATACATCCTGGTATAAGGATTACCAGAACATAAACGAGGCCAAGATGCTCGATGCGCTTGAAGGTATTGATAAAGAGCATTATGACCTCTTCCAGATCGATGACGGATATGAGACATTTGTCGGAGACTGGCTGGACATTGACAAAACCAAGTTCCCTAACGGTCTCAAAGGCATAGTCGACAAGGTCCACGCAAAGGGACTCAAGGCCGGAATCTGGCTGGCCCCGTTCGTTGCGGAGACCAAGAGCCGTCTTTACAGGGAACATCCTGAGTGGGTCCTGCACCGAAACGGCAGGGAAGTATTTGCCGGAAGCAACTGGAGCGGTGATGTGGCGCTGGACGTCAGGAAGAGAGAAGTGCAGGACTATATCAGGGAAACTTTAAGCTTCTATGCGGAACAAGGGTTTGACTTCTTCAAGCTGGATTTCCTTTACGCTGCCGCAATGTGCGCCGGCGATACTGTTGACGGAGAAAACGATGGAGACGGACAGTTCACAAGAGCGGAGATCATGCGCCTGGCCATGAAGGGTATCAGGGACATTCTCTCTGATAAGCTCATTCTAGGATGTGGAGTCCCGCTGTCATCAGCATTCAATCTTGTGGATTACTGCCGTATCGGTCCGGATGTATCGCTGAAATTTGACGATGCTGTCTACATGAGGTTCATGCACAGGGAGAGGGTATCCACAAAGACTACCATCCAGAACACAATTTTCAGGAGCGGATTTGACGGAACTGTCTTCAGATGCGATCCGGATGTGTATCTGTTGAGGGACAACGCCATTTCCCTCAATAAAAAGCAGAGGGAAGCTCTCATCATGATCAACCATCTGTGCGGCTCTGTCTACATGACCAGCGACAATGTCAAGGAATATGACGATGAGAAGAAGGCTCTCCTTGCAAAGGCTGAAAAGCTCATTGATGCTGAAATAGTCAGCGTCAGCAAGAAGGGCAGATATGTGAGCATCGTCTATAAACTGGACGGAGAAGAAAAAGAATTAACTTATGATACCCGAAAAGGAGTTTTGATAAATGGATAAGAGCAGCGTGATATTCGGAAACCCGATAGATCAGAAGACTCTCAGGAAAGCTGAAAAAAGCAAGGCCAAATTCATAAAGAAATTCGGTGATGATTCTAATAAAGCATATCATCTGAAGATCCGCGAGATTCCCCAGATAAAGGAGATAAAGATAAGGAACCTGGAGCTTTCGGATACGGAGCTTGAGCTTCCGGAGAAACCTTTGGTAGTCGGAAACATAAGGATGGGATTCGGACATTACAGGATCTCAATGGCCATAGCTTCCTGCGCTCAGGCTATGGGATATGAGCCATTGTGGTTCGACCTGGCTTCATTTGACGCTACCGGATCCAAGATGATCAGATCCCAGAACGATCTATATTCAATGGGCTCAAGGCTGTCCCAGAAGATCGGCCTGTTCAACAAGCTGTATTGGGAGCCGTTAAACAGCGAGGGCTTCAGACAGATAACATACAACGCAGGAGACCAGAAGAACGCAGAGCTTCTTGTTCCGCTTTTCAACGACCTGCCTAAGGACATACCGTATGTTGCAACGCACGTATGGCCGAGCCAGGGTGCAGTGCACGCCGGGCTTACCCATGTGGTCAACGCGATCCCCGACAACTGGCCGATGGGACTTCATCTTTCAGAAGGCGCCATCCATACTGTCCAGACGCCGTTTGCGTACCTCGGCTACAAGATGCTGAGGGGAATGGCAAAGACGCCTCTTAAGCCCATGCCTGATGAAGACCTCTTCATGACCGGTCATTATGTCGACCACGAACTGGTTGACAACGTATTCAAAGACTGCAGCGCAAGGATCAGCAGGGCGCAGGCAGGAAAGCCTGTAAGATTCCTCCTGACTGTCGGCGGTGCAGGCGCCGGATCAGACCTTTATTTAGCTCTAACCAGCCATCTGGCGGAATATGTCAAAAAGGGACAGGCATCTGTCATCATAAACTTCGGCGATCATCTTGCGATGTGGGAGTTCATGAAACAGAAAATGCCCGGATTTGAAAAGAAATGCATCACTTTCTTCAACGACTATGAAGGCCTGTGCAAATGGGCTGAGGCTGCTGAGGGAGATCTTGAGCCGTGCATCTGCTGCGTATGCAACAATGACATATTTGAGGCTGTTTATTCAACCAACCTGTTAATGCGCAAATGCGATGTTCTTGTCACGAAACCATCGGAGCTTTCGTTCTATCCGGTACCGAAGCTCATGATGAGGCACATCGGCGGACATGAGGTATACGGAGCTATCCACGCGCAGGAGATTGGTGATTCAACATTTGAATGCGAAGACGCTAAGTCCTTAAAGGAGATGACCGATGTGTTCATCAATGACAGGAGCATCCTGGTGGAGATGAGCAAACGCATAATGGTACTTAAACAGCAGGGCGTATATGACGGCGGCTACAAGGTCGTAGAGCTCGCAGCGAAAGGCAGAGAGGCAAATATCTAGTGGAGATACATGAGTTAAAAGAGAGCCTTTATACGGGCTTATATGAGAAGGAGATCGAGGATGTCTACGGAGAGACATTTGACGATGTGTCGATCAAAAACCTGTTCGCGTGCGTTGAAGGATACATTGATACATATACCGACAGCGGCATTGCAGAGGCCGGACACATATCGGCAAATGACGTCCACCTTTTCAGCGCGCCGGGGCGTGTCGAGATATGCGGCAATCATACTGACCACCAGCACGGCAAAGTGATCGCATCCGCCATTAATATCGACATGGTCGCCGCAGCCGGAGCAAACCATGAAGATGTGATCAGAGTCTATTCCCTCGGAAACGGGATGAGTGAAGTAAATATCACCAATCTTGAACCGGCAGAAGAGGAAAAGGAGAGCACTGATGCCATCATCAGGGGAGTTGCCGCTGCTCTAAAGAGCTATGGCTTCAATATCGGCGGATTTGACGCATATGTCATAAGCGAGGTCCCGAAAGGATCCGGTGTCTCATCCTCAGCCGCATTTGAGGTCCTGATCGGAAATATCATTTCCGGTCTCTTCAATGACGGGCAGATCGATGCGGTAACGATTGCGAAAGCCGGAAAGGTTGCCGAGAATGACTACTTCGGAAAGCCGTCCGGACTCATGGACCAGCTGGCATGTTCTGTCGGCGGACTTATTTACCTGGATCTTAAGGACCCGCTGGATCCTGTTGTTGAAAAGCTGGACGCTGAATTTGAATCAGCCGGATATACGATCTGCGTGACAAATACCGGCTCTTCCCACGAAGACCTGACAGACGCTTACGCCCAGATACCTGCGGACATGAAAGCCGCCGCAGCATTCTTCGGCAAGGAAGTGCTCAGGGATGTGAGCGAAGAGGAGATAAAGAACTCATTCGGAGCTTTCATGGAGAGAGTTGGCGAACGCGCTGCGAAAAGAACGATCCACTTCATAAATGAAGAAGAGAGAGTGGAGAACTTAAAGAGATGTCTCATAGCCATGAGTGAGGGACGCGGAGATGAACTCTACGTAAAAGAAGGTGCTGATGCACCTTCGGAAGATGAGGAGAAGCTCACCAACCTTCAGCAGGCGCTTGAGATCATCTGTGAGTCGGGAGATTCTTCATTCAGGCTTCTCCAGAATGTATGTCTTCCCGGAAAGGCCAATGAGAGCCCGCTTGCTGAAGCTCTTGACATGAGCTGGGAGCTGCTTCAGGGAAGGGGCGCATTCCGCGTACACGGCGGCGGATTCGCAGGGACGATCCTTGCCATCGTTCCTGACGACCTCCTGGATGATTATAAGAATGTAATGGATGAGAGATTCGGGAAGGACGCATGCAACGTGCTCGACGTAAGAAAGAAAGGCGGATGCATGATCATCTGATCTCAGAGTTCCTTAAGAGCGCTGATGTCAGTTCCCGCTGTCATTGAATAATTTGTATGTTAGATAACGAAGCCCG
>SVDE01000008.1 GCA_015057955.1 Lachnospiraceae bacterium
ACATTTTGTACGTCTAATATATTCTGCATAATGTCCTCCTTTTGTCTGATGTTGGGTTCATCATACCCGCATCAAACTTTCTGGTCGCTGTTTCTATATAACAAAAGGTTACAATTTTGTAATGAAACTAAGGTCTGTAGTAATCATTTTGTGAGAAGGTGATGGTGATTTCCGTATATTTTCCCTGCTCAGATTCCGCGGTGATGCTGTGCCCCAATTTTCTGCAGAGATTCCTCGCAATGTAAAGCCCCATTCCAGTCGATTTTTCTCTGAGTCTTCCATTCTCTCCGGTAAAGCTTTTCTCAAAGATTCTGGGAAGATCTGCTTCTGATATTCCGATGCCGTTATCGCGGACATGCAGCTGCACGCGTTGATCCTTTTCTTCAGCAAACACTTCGAGTACCCGTTCCCCCTCTTTGGCACAATATTTAATGCTGTTGCTGATAAGCTGGGCAATGACAAACTCCATCCATTTTGAATCTGTCATTACCTGCACATCCAGGCCAGAGACTTGAATATCAAACTTTTTGTCCTGTAATTCTTCGCGCATCTTGGCTGCCACACTTCCAAAAACCTTTGCCAGACTGACCTGCTTGATCAGGAAATCTTTTTCTGCCACTTCCGATCTGGTGAAGTAAAGAATCTGTTCTGTATAAGCATCCAGCTTCAGAAGCTGTTTTTTAATCTGGTCACTCTCTTCACTGTCACGATTAAAGTTCTGCAGCAGCAGGGCTGCCACCGGCAGCTTAGCCTCGTGCACCCACATCTCCACATAATCCTTAAAGTCGATGACGTTCTGCTCTGCCCTGGAGATCTGCTCCGTCATGGATTTTCCCATTACATATAATGTCTCGTGCAGAATCTGTCCCTCATAGAAATCTGGTTTGCTGATAATCTCAGCTGTCAGATTTTTCTTGTCCAGATTTTCCAGGTTTTCTTTCAACTGCCGATAGAAACTGCGCTTACGGTAGTAGTCCCACAGGAACGCAACGACCATAAAAAGAAATAGCACCGCCAAAACCATAATGATCAGAGCGGGCACCGTGTGAAATGCCAGTAACAGCAGCAGGATTATTGCAAATGCCAACGCGCCGAATATGATTTCCGCACGGCGGTCTTTTACATATTTTCCGAATTCCATAAAATGTACCCCTGTTTTTTGCGTGTCTCAACAGCCCCGTCACATCCAAGCTCTGCCAGCTTATTGCGCAGCCGGCTGATATTTACAGTCAACGCATTATCATTTACATACTCCTCATTGTCCCATAGAGCAGTCATCAGTTCATCACGGCTGACAATCTGCCCAGCCTTTGCATACAAGACTTCAAAAATGATCATTTCATTTTTAGTCAGAACGATCTCTTTGCTTCCATTTGAAATGATGCCTTTCGCCGGATGCACTGACAGACCTCCCCAAGATAAAACATTCCCGGCAGGATTCATGCGCCTGAAAACGGCCGCGATACGAAGCAGCAGAATCGTAGGATTATAAGGCTTTGTAATATAGTCATCCGCGCCATAACTCATGGAAAGTACTTCATCGGTTTCCGAAGTTCGGCTGGTGAGCATGATTACTGGGGTCTGCCGTTCTTTACGGAATCTTCTGAGCAGTTCCTCCCCATTGATGCCTGGCAGATTTATATCCAAAAGAATCAGATCCGCATCCGTTTTCAAAATCTCTGCTGCCAGATTCTCATATTCTTCTGTTTCTTCCACCTCGTAGCCTTCGCTCTCCAAAAGAATTCGCAATTCATGACGCAGCGCAGCATCATCTTCAATGATTTGTATTTTCTTCATTTTTCCGCTCCACAAACATCTTCTTCCTGTTCATACAGTCAAAAGTTATCATCCGCCATTATATACAATTATAAATGAAAAATGAGGATTCTTACAAAATTGTAATGGTATCCCTGCGTGACTCATAAAAACATGACATGAAATTGTATCTATATCTTCATCTCAATAATGACAGGCTTAGTGACTGAAATAGGAGAAAAAGCAATAGAAATCAACGGGCAAAAACAGAATGGGTTTTTTGCCACATTATCAGATGAAGTAATAAAACCAGCAGTCATAAGATACAACGCCCATATAACAGCAGAGGAAAACACGCTGCTGAAGTGGCTCTGCACGCAGCAGAAAAAGAAGCTGCCATCCAGGAAGCAAAATTAAAATATTACCGAATTTTAGAGGAAAGGCCGGACTTAGTGATGTTTTTGAAAAATATCGAAAAACCATTGCTGATATATTTGACGGCAAGGAAGTAATGACAGCAGAAGAACTAGCGCAAAAAATGAAGGACAAATGGCAGATAGTTTTCTACTCCGTCTGCCGGATAATATTTGCACTCTCCTACTGGCATTGCTATAATTGCAACAGATGAATAAATATTAAGTAGCTGGAGAGGAGGTGTTTTACTATGATGTATCCTTTCATAACACTTGATGATAATGCAGAAATTGTCCATTCAGAAATGTCTGAAAATGGACTTGTAAAAGTGTATGTTGAAAAGCCTGATGCAAATGATTGTTTCCACAATATGACATGTTACCTCCCAACTTATGAGATAACTTCGGTAAATGGTTTTTCCCAGGAAGAACAAGACAGATATATGGAGGTCATCCGCTCAGCCGCCAATTTAATCATTGAATTTTCGAAAAACGGAGGATTTGAAAATGCCTCAGGTTTTTAAGATTGGTCCATACTGGGTTTATTTCTGGTCGAATGAAAACGATCCGCTGGAACCAGAAGCGATGAGGTTATTCACAAATGGTTTGATTATTTTGGCCAGGGAAGCTTTTACTGCTAATTTGAATTAAGTAGCTGCTATGAATCAGGTCACCCAGTTTGTGGGTGACCTGTCTTCTTTCTCTGGGTGACCGGCGGCACGCAGGCCCCTCCTTTCCTGAATTTTCAGTGTTTTTCGAAGGTGCTCTTTTTCCTTTTACCTTCAAATCCGGTCGTCGCCTCGGGATTCGCCCTCCAGAAATGTTGAATTTTCAACGTTTGCTGGGGGGTCTTTTTTTCTCTGAAAGTGTTCCGCAGAATACCATCAATCTCTTTCAGACGCGGTCGCATTCGAATTCTCTCCAAGCATTACTCTTCTCAGTTCTTCATCCATATCAAGATCCTTGATATATTTTTGTGTCATCTCTGGAGTGGTATGGTGAAGCACCCGCTGAACCAGAAAAATATCATGGGTTCTCTTGTACAAGTCAGTTGCACATGTTGTCCGCAAGCTGTGCGAGGAGTATTTTGATGGTTCAAGCCCAAAGTCTTTGGCCATGGCTTTAATGTAATTATTAAATGTGTTATAGCGGAAATGTTGTGACGGAAAGACAAACTCGTCATCCAGATTCATTCCTTTTATCTGGCGCAGAGCATCATATGCCTCACTAGGTATCGGGATAGAAACCGGTTCTTCATACCCTTTGATATGTCCTGCAAGCTGATGCCCCTCATAATTAAATGACAGATCGTCGTTCATTGTGTAAGTGGGAACGGCTTGGTCTTCAACCATCAGGGTATGTTCGGACCAATTAATGTTGGACCATTTCATACCTCTGAGTTCTCCGTATCTGCCGCAGGCCCTGCATATGTCGGTCTGCGTAAAATCAAATTCTTTTGAGCCTTCAGCGACTCCGATCATGAAGAACATGGCCTAACTTTTTATGTATTAACCCTATTGCTGCCGCCAGCGCTGCTGCCATTATCGTAACCCATATCCATGTCACGTTTGTGTCACCGGTCTTTGGAACTGCAGGCGCGCTGTTTTGGGACGTCGGGGCTGCCGGAGTGCCGGATGCTGCGGCTGTATCTGAGACTGTGCCGGAACCCGGATAGGCTCCCTGGGCAGAGCCCTCTGCAGGGGGAACCGCTGCTCCCGGCAGTGCTATCGTCACATTTACAGTGATGGTGCCATTTTCAAATGCCTCCAGAAGTACCGGGTTCACATACATCCAGTTTGCCACGTAATCAATGGTTCCGGTGTAAGTCCCCGGTATGGCTCCTTCCCAGTCCCGGGCAGAAACATAGATGTACAGCTGCTGGTCCGATACAGCGTTCGCATCGGTCATCCTCTGGTTTCGGGGAGTCCGGGTATCGGTGTTGTAATTGTCCAGCTTGAACGGTATCGTCTGTGACGGGTCATCCTGATTTATCAGTGTGCTGCCGGTAAATACCACTCTCATCCTGTCAGGTTTTCTGTCATTCGCATTTTCCTGCAGATCAATTTCGGTAACTCTGACCGGAAATGCAGTCCACTCGTCATTGGGGGTGAGATCAACGGTCCCCGGCAGTTCCAGGCTGGCAGTGCTGTCCTTATACCAGCGGGCAAATATTTCAGTATCCTCGTCATAAACCCTGTCGATCGTGACTTTGTCGCCGCCTGCCGTGTACCAGCCTTTGAATTTCATTCCGTTTTTCGCCGGCGTAGGCAGGCTTTCAAGTTTTCCGTCCTCTCCTGTAGTCATGAAAGCTGTATCAACATTGCCGCCATCCGGATTGAATGTTACCGTATGGGGAAGACGCTCAAAAATGGCCTTGAGGACCGCATTGGTGCTGCCGGCCCTGAATGTCCCATATTGATTGTTAACCGAACCTTCACCGGAGATGAGCTGCCATTCTTTTAATTTCCAGCCTTTTTCAGGTGACGCGACCAGACTGTACAGGCTTTCCTCTTTTATAATTGTGATTTCTTCATCGTTGTACAGATCGCCGACTCTGGCAGTACCCTGTCCTTCGACTGTCACGGTCACTGTGCTGACCACGTCTATCCTGACAACATATTTCGAAACTGAGGTGCCGTTGATAACGTCAACATCTATGGACCAGGAGGGCTCGCATGTTTCTTTGCCGTTATATCTGACGATCGCGTTACTGTCGGTTGGCTCCCCGTGAACGGTTATGGTCCGTGGACCGTCTGAAAATACCATGGCATTATAATAGTATACGTCCGGCGAGAAATCCGTCTCCAGGGTCCCGCCCTGTACCGTGAGCGACTTGAGCGTGGTGTCGCCACCGGTGCCCCAGAGCGCCGTAAGCTCCAGGGTATAGACGCCATCAAGCGGCACTATGTCTCCTGTATGATATGTCTGGTCCCCCGCAGACCATCCGAGGAATGACTGGCCTTCAGGTGCGTGGAAGCTGCCCGGGCAGGCCGGGCATGCATAGCCAAATATGTATTCTCCCTCTTCTTCATCTATCAGATAATCATCTATGCCGCTGCCGTCAGTGATGGTAATATCTGTGCCTGTGCCATCGCCTGGCTTCAGGGTGATGGTGTAATCGTCATAATCGTCCTCCGCATTTACCGGGGCGGCGGGGATCATGGCAACGATCATGACGGCTGCAACTATAAAGGTTAAGAGTTTTTGTAAGGTTTTTCTCATTAATATCTCCTGAGTGAGGCAAATGCCATTTGTTATATATTAACATAGATGAGACAAAAGAGCCGTCCCTTTTGACTCATTTTTTTTGTATAATGAGCCTGTTATATTTACCTGCGCCGAGAGGGAATACCAATGAATGACGAAAAGATCACTTTTAGAAGACGGATATGGTGTTAATCGCAAATATGAAATTGAATATTTAGTAGTACCAAATATCATACCAGGAAGTAATGGATTATTTGCAAGCAGTAAAATAACAAGTGGCGCTTCTGGTGCGGCTAAAAATGGATATGTAAGCTATAATTATGGATATAACCCTAATTTGGAAGTTGACAGCATACAGATATTAAGAAATATAAAAAGAATGTTATTATGGGCAATTTATCCTGGTGTATAAAGAGTACAAGGGTATCTCACTTGTAATTACTTTTTTACATTAATATGTATTGAATGTAAGTTTAGAAAAATGTTCCGCAGATTTGTTCCGCAGAGTCCTGTACCGCTGCTACCTTTCAAAAAAATGTTGATTTTCTGCGGTTTATATGATTATTTAGGAAATTTTTCTCGGTTCTTAACTTTCCGAACAAAGATAAAGATCTCCTGCTGCCATGATCAGCGTACTCTGAAGCGTGATCACAGAAAATGCTGCGTCACAAAAAATACATGCTTTTACATAGCAAAAGAAAATATAATAAGGTCAGCCGAAATAATAAAAGCTTGGAGGCATGCAATATGAAGGCATTAAAATTATTGTTTGTACCTGTATTATTGATAAGTCTTGTACTTACAGCATGCAGCTCAAATGCGCAGCCGGCCACATCTGCAAGTCCTGCTGAAACCACGGCAGAGACAACGGAGGAAACAACGCAGGCTCCCGGCGGTGCGGAATTATCTGAAGCTGCAATGGACAATTTTCTTAAGAAGGTCGGTGCGGGCAATTACACCATTGACGCCAATGATTATCAGAAAATTTCTGTATTTTCCAGGGATCTGATCACCTTTGAATATTCAGACGAAGCATACAGGGATTTCGTTGCCATGAGTGTCAACAATGAAACATTCCAGGCTTTCCTGAATGATGGCGTGATGACTGATGCCGAGTTCGTAAGCGAAGGACAGGCGATCGAAGTCTTCGGCTCAAAGCTTCTCAACTACTGGATGAGCGATGAAGCATCTGATGGAAATATTTACAATCTCTTCTACAATTCAATTGACGAACCGCTTACATTTTCCTCACATGATGAGGTGGTAAAAAGTTCGCTTGCATCTTTTATGGGCTATTCAAGCAATGCAGTCAGACTCATGGAAGATGTATACATGGAAATGGATGATGTGGATCCGGCGGTCGTACATCTGAAAGCAGTGATGAATGAAGATGTCGTTGCCAGGATCAGCTATGATGACATCGATGTTGTCGTAACATTCGGCGATGCCAAGGGCAATGCACCTGCTGAAGCCTGGATGAGCGATCCGGCTTATCCCGCAGCGAGAACAGATTGGAACGATACTGATTATTTTATTTTCAATTCTGTATTCTCAGCGGGCTATGGGAACGTCGTTATCCCGTTCCCTAAATTTGCAAGCTATGCTTTCACGATCGACGGAGCTAATTTTCTAATGACCGGCCAGGCAGCTATACGCGAACCGCACGGCACAGAGCAGGACAAGGCTGACTACATAAACCAGCTGCTTGCGGACGGTTTCTCAGAGGTAAAGGAAATAGCTGAAGACGGAACCGAAACTACCTGCTACAGAAAGATCCTCAGAGAAGAATACCTGTGCTATACTTCCGTCAAAGTTGAATATAACAATGGTGTAGATATCATTGCAGAGAAATATTACGATTCCCCCGCTTATGAAGGACTCGACGCGATCAATGAAGCGATCACGGCGCAGGGTTATCTGCCTCTTCCTGCTGATGAGAACATTAAATCCATCAGCGGATACGACAGGGCAAAAGAGATGACCGAAGGCTGGATGTATTTCTTTGATTACAACCTGGGTCTTGAATTAAACGTTGAATACGAAGATCATGATAAAGCAGCTGCATATCTTGAAAGCTATGCGGCAGAACTCGTGAACAGCGGATTCAGCCCTGTCTATGCGGATGATGAGATCAATTATTATGAATCTCCGAACACATTCTCCAGCTTCAGATACCACTTCGACGATGATGGTGCCCTTTCCCTTTTATTCAAGGCAGAAAGATACATTTCGCCGGACGAAGCAGAAACTCTTCTCGCCGGCGTCGGATTCCCTGCCATAGATCTCAGGGAGCCCATTACATGCCGCGATCTTGTTAAAAACCAGAAACTGACATGTGATGTGGATTTTAAACTGTTCCTTACGATCAGTCAGATCTTTGACACCGTTGAAGAGGCAGAGAATTTCCTCAATGATTATGAGGCTGCACTGACCGCTGCAGGTTTCGACAGAAGCAGTCCGGAATTTGTCTACAGCAATAAGCCTGTCAAGATCTATAATGAGGAGGCAGACATGATGGTAGCCATCGATCTCGTTGAGCAGGCAAACAACGTATTCGTCGGATTTGACTTCTGGGCAAAATGAATTTCCAGTCAATGCATATGAAGAAGCTTTCTGAGATGATTGAATTCATAGGAACTGTGAAGGAGATTATTTCTGAGCAGCTTTTCTGAACACTGCAATTTGCCCGGATCATCGTCCCTGACAAACTTTTTGCCTTCATATTTGTAACCCCACCATACCCTGGCGCGCAGCTCCAGGCCGCCATCCGGACACGGGCGCATAATGGCAGAGAATATCCTGTCGGTAACATTTTCGGAATGCTCATGCGTCAGCTGAAGAACCTGATGTTTTTCGCCATATTCATCTAAAAGTTCCTTTGACACACCTATCTCCCGCGGGTCTATGGCGCGGACCAGAGATCTGATCACCGGGCCTCCCGAACCCATGTCAAGAGATTCCTCCATGATCGTTCCGTCTGAATCATCCACTCCGTTTGCCGGGCAATGATCCCAGTGATCCGGCGGGCACCAGATCTTGTACCGGATATTCCCGCAGCCATCGGGAACAGACTCAGGTTTTTGTCCTGACCAGCCAAACCACCATCCGAGCTTAGGCATGTCAAGGTCCGGAACGTAAAGATAATGTGCCAGATACCCGACCCCGTCATCAAGAATTCGAAATCCGAAATCTGTTTCTTCAAACCCGTGTTCAAAGAAATGCGTTATGCGTTCGATCGGAAGTACCTTGTCTGATTGCAGGGGATCCGCATTGATCTGCTCCAGTATATTATCAGGAAGCGGATCAATGGGAAGGTCCATATATTTGGAATAACTGAGTGCTTTTTCTTCCGGACAGAGTGCAGGGAACATAAGTTTGATCTCCTTTTTCAGATGCTTCATTATACCATAAGAGGGTCAAATGATCGTTTATGGAAAACGGGATTATTTCCCCCAAAAAGCAAAATAGAATATCTTATCCTGCTGCGGTGATCATTTTTTCCTTATGCGGTCTTCTCTATAATCTTGATCAATAACAAATGTAACCCGGATCAAACGAAAGGAGAAAACTAATGAAGATCTTAGGATTACCGATTGGAGCAGCCATTGCAATCGTGGTCGCAGTTATCGTGATAGTCATTCTGCTGCTGAGTGGCTACGTGAAAGCCCCTACAGACAAGGCTTATATCATTTCGGGCATCAAGAAGAAGCCCAGGGTCCTGATCGGACGGGCGGGAGTCAAGATACCGTTCTTTGAGAGAAAGGATGAATTGATCCTTAAACAGATCAGTATCGATATCAAGACTAACGGTTATATCCCTACAAAAGATTTCATCGGTGTCGATATCGACGCGGTCGCGAAGATCAGGGTCCTGACATACAAGGATATCAGCCCGGAGAAGGGTGTGACCGAGGAAATGGCCATGGCGGCCATGAAGAACTTCCTGAACATGAAGGAAGAGCAGATCCGGTCAGCACTGACCGACTCACTGCAGGGTAACATGCGTGAGATCATAGGCACACAGACTCTGAAGAACCTGTGCAATGACCGTAAGACTTTCGGTGATGAAGTACAGGCCAAGGCTCAGAAAGACATGAACGCCCTGGGTATCTGGATCGAGTCCTGCAACATCCAGAAGATCGAAGATGAGAACAATCTCATCAACGCCCTGGGCCAGGACAACATGAGCCAGATCCAGAAGGATGCTTCGATCGCGAAGGCTCAGGCAGACAGGGACGTTGCGGTAGCCAAAGCCGAAGCGGCAAAGGCCGCCAATGACGCTCAGGTCGCAGCTGATACCGAGATCGCCGAGAGACAGAACGAACTCGCCATCAGGAAGGCAGCTCTGAAGAAGGAAGCCGATATCAAACAGGCGGAAGCTGACGCGGCATACGGCATCCAGGAGCAGGAGCAGAGAAGGTTCATTGAGATCGCAAATGCGAATGCAGACATTGCAAGGCAGGAGCGTGAAGTCGAGCTGAAACAGCGCGAGGCTGACGTTAAGGAGCAGGAGCTCTCAGCTTCCATCAGGAAGCAGGCTGAGGCTGACAGATACAAGATCCAGCAGCAGTCAGAAGCTGATCTCTTCAGGAGACAGAAGGAAGCAGAAGCCAAGAAATATGAGGAGCAGCAGGCAGCTGAAGCCCTCAAGATCAAGGCAGATGCTCTGAAGTACGAAAAAGAGCAGCAGGCAGCAGGCATAGCTGCAGTCGGTGAGGCTGAGGCAAAGGCTATCCAGGCCAAAGGTATCGCAGAAGCCGAGGCGATGGAGAAGAAGGCAGAGGCAATGAAGAAATACGGTCAGGCGGCCATCATTGAGATGATCGTCAAGGCCCTTCCGGATATGGCCAGCGCAGTTGCAAAGCCTTTAGAGAACATCGACAAGGTAACTATCATCGACGGCGGAGGCTCAGGCGGCTCAGGTGTAGATAATATGGGAGGCTATGTACCGTCAGTACTGGCTAAGACCATCGAGTCTGTGAAAGAGGTCACCGGAGTGGACATCCGCGAGATCATGAAAGCTGAGACTTTCGATGCAAAAGTAACAAAGAACATCAACGTAACAGGTCTTGAAGGCTGACAGGCCGGACCGCAAAAAAGATCCCTCCGCATAAGGCGGAGGGATTTTCATGTTATCGCACAGGCGTAAGATATTTCGCGCAAAACGGTTTTATCTTTCCGTTGTCATATACATGCAGGCTGCACATGTGCAGCCTCTCAATGTTCAGATTCATTGCATCCTGAAACGCCATTGCGGTGAGTGTCATGCTCTGATGGCGCAGGCGATACAGGAAAGTGTCAAAATCCATCTCATCAGACAGATCTTTCGGCGCATTTTCTTCTTTTTCCCGCATCCAGTGCCTTGCAATATATTCCCGGTTGCCGCTTGCACATCCCCGGTTCCTTGCAGAATGGGTGATGCTGCTTAACGGTTTAAGACTCAGATCGTTTTCTATCAGAAAGCTTGCGTGAAATCCGCAGAGCGGGTGATCACATCTTGACGGCATAAAGCTGGCCATTGGTATGCCGCTCTGTCTGCTTATGTCAGATATCAGTTCATCCAGCGTATATCTGTCATCGGCTTCGGGGGATCCCGGATATCTTCCGAAATATGAGACCGGCTGGAAATGCACGCCCCTGACTCCCGGCGCGAGAGAACAAGCCAGCCTGATCAATTCTCCGAGATTGCCGTCATTCACTCCTTTTACCACTGTCGGAACGAGAGTCACTCCGATCTTCAGTTCTGAACAGATACTTATGGCTTTAAGTTTGGTCTCAAGCAGGTCTCTTCCCCGCAGTTGTCTGTAAATCTCATCATCAGTCCCGTCAAACTGAAGAAAGACTATGTCCAGACCGGCATCTGACAGCTGCCTTGCATATTCCGGGTCTTCCGCAAGGCGGATCCCATTGGTATTTACCTGTGTGTAGCTGCATCCGGCATCTTTTGCGAATTGTATAAGCTCCGGCAGATCGTCCCTGAGTGTAGGCTCTCCTCCGGAAAACTGGATCAAAGGCCGGCCGCATTGCCAGATAATGTCGGTTATTGCCTGTTTAAGTTCTATTGCTGAAGGATCCTCTTCCACGCTTCCGCCTTCCGCAAAGCAGAACCGGCATCTTAAATTGCAGCGCTTTGTGACTTCCAGCAATGCGCAGCATGTTTCCGTCTCATGCTCGCTGCAGATCCCGCAGTCAGAGGGACAGTTAATGCCGCAGTTTTCACCTAGCGGTTCCGTTCCCAAAAGCCACTCGTCAATGTCCGTCTTTCCGCGCCATACGGGTACACTGAAGAAGCCATGTTCCGGACATGTCTTTTCAAGCAATATCTCCCCGTCATCCCTGCGGATCATTGCAGCAGGGATGTTCTTCAGGCATACAGGACATACTGACCTGGTATTTCTGAAAACGCTTTTTTCCATCAGTCACACATTCCCATGCATTCAGTCTTGAATATCATAAGTTCAAGCTGGTATTCATCAGAGACTCTTTTTACTGAGTCTGTAACTATCTTTTCCAGCTTATCGGCGGGACATGCGGCGGTACCGTTGATGATGACCGCCAGATCTGTGCACCTATGCTCAAATCTGTGCGTCATTTCGACCGGGCGCCCGGTCCCTAAAAGATCGGCCTTCCCGTAATCCCCTTCAGGAGCCCATGTAAGGAGCTTAAGATGCGGGATCTCTTCTCCCAAAGCCATGATGTCTTTGCAGACTGCTTCTGCCATCTCACGCAGATACTCATTTCCGTCGAAATCATTGCAGCATACAGAAGCGTGATACTGCATATAAAACTCACTCATTCTGTCCATGGCAGATGAAAGGTCATCCTTCAGATGACTCAGATCAGGTATGCGCATGGATGCACTTCCCTCTGTAAGGGCTTGGGACAGTTTCTCAAGTCCTTCTCCCGTAACAGCGCTTATTGAAATGACCTGCGCCAAAGGATAGCGCTTTCTGAGCCATTCTTCATAAGCTTTACGCTGCTCATCGTTTATCAGGTCACATTTGTTCATGACTATAAGATCAGCCTCGGCCAACTGAGCATCATAAATATAGCGCAGATCACTGCCTTTGCCGTTTATCAGCGTCTCTACTATGCAGGGCTCGGTGATCGCAGTAAACGGCGCAAGAAGAAATTCTCCCGGATATTTTTCCGTAAGACCGTAATACACATGCTCGAGTGCTCCGACTCCAAATCCCGGTATGTCCGAGATCACGAGTTCGCATCCGTCGTCATATAAAGATCTCAGTCTATCGGCCAGCTGTTCATTTACAAAACAGATGCAATTATCAGTTATCTCAGAAGCATTGCAGCCGCACAGCTTTGCCAGACGGCAGTCTGCCAGATCCACGCTGTGTCCAAGATCATTGGATATCATTGCGGCTTTGCCGTGATGATCCGTATGATATTTAGTCAGAGCCATCTGCGTTGTTGTTTTTCCCGCTCCCAGAAATCCGCTAAAAATTGCAAATTTTCTCATTTTCAATATCTTCTCTTTCAAATTTTTTCCCGATATCACGGTCATGTACTCTCTCCAACCTCTTAAGGCAGCTTCCGCATGCACATCTTCCCGGGACAAACCGGGCTATGTCGCCTGTGCGGTAGCGGATAAAAGGCTCCGCACGTTCTGTAAGTGTCGTGACAACTATCTCGCCTTCTTCTCCGTCCGGCACCGCAATTCCGGTGACCGGATCGATCAGCTCATAATAAAGACCGCTTTCCCAGACATGGTATCCGCCCGGTACACTGCACCCGACCGCGCCTGCATAACCTGTTTCAGTCATGCTGTAATGCTCATTTACTTCACAATCCCATGCGCGTATTATCGCCGCGCGGTCTTCTTCGGATACGTAAGCTGCTGATGCCAACACTCCTCTGATCTGCCCTGCTATTTTCCACGCCGGATCAGTCTGTTCAGTAAATCGTGCAAATGCTGCAACGGACGCGGCCGTTCCGATAAGAAAAGTGATCTGCTGCCCAAGTATCCGCTCCGCCAATTCCGCAAACCGGTCTTCACGGGGATATCCAAACCATTCTCCCCGGCAGCCGAGCATTTCAAGAGCACGGATGATCAGATCATTAAGGCCATCAGGACTGCTGCCCGGAAACAGCAGAAGTGCTTTTTCTCCTTCTTTTGTGAATTCTTTAAGCCCGTGCGCAAAATAGTTCACGGTCTCAAGCAGATCTCTCTCACTGAAATACACGCGTTTCGGCTCTCCCGATGACCCACTAGTTGTCAGAGATACGATGCGTTTAACATCCCTGCCCGGTATGCACAGCATCTTTAAGCTGTCACGGCGCAGATCATCAGGATATGTAAAAGGAAGACCCTTAAAGTCTTCCATGTTACTGATCCGCAGCCCTTTCAATCTTTCCGCATAAAAAGGGCTTTGCGCGGCAGCTCTCTCTACTGTTCTTTTCAGAGCTTTCAGGGTCCAATCATCAATCTGTCCGCGCGTAAGATTTCCCTCCGCGCCTATGGACCCTGCAACCCAACTGTCAAGCAATTCCGATCTCCTTTATCATAAAGGTTTATGCGCTATGAGCAGGAAATACCCGTTCTTTTTGCTGAAACCGCATTCCGGTTTCCACGAGCCTTCTGATTCAAACCATTTTTCCAAAGACCCGTGGTCCATGACCGCCTGAGCCGCAAATGTATTAAGGTCATCTGTCCTGTCCTCGAACAGAACGACTTCCATTTCGAGCTCTTCAAGCAGATCCAGAAGTCCCTTCATGACAATGCCGCCGTCCTGCATGTACGGCGAAGGTATGTCCTCTTCTTTTCCGCAGTTTTCATGGACGCGGGGCTTCCTGAACTGAGCCATCGCGGACCAGTAGTCTCTTTCCCATCTTTCCATGTCCGGCTCCGTGCACCACAGGTCACTTATTATCAGATTGCCGCCTTTTTTCAGTACGCAGTATGCCTCATGAATGGCTTCCTCCTGTTTTTTCAAAACCGAAAATACGCATTCCATCAGTATGGTGTCGAATTCCCACACATCAAAATCAAGCATGGCTGCATCCATCACTCTGGCGTCCACACCTTTGAGCACAGCTTTTTCCACTGCGTCTTTGTCAATGTCTATCGCGACGGTTTCCAGACCGTATTTTTCCTTAATGTGTGCTGCAACAGTTCCATCACCGCAGCCTACATCCAGAAGCCTTCCGCCTTTATCGGCTCCCGCTTTTTCCAGGGCATAGTCAGTCAGCTCCAAACCACCCGGTCTTAATACGCTCATTCAAGGATCTCCTTCAGTATCTCGATCGCCCCTCCGATGTACCCGGGGCATAATTCAAGCATTTTTCCGGATTCCTTGGCCTGGGCAGTGCTCTGATTTCCGAGCAGTTCAAAGCATACACATGAGCCGAATCTTTCCTTAAATCTCTTTTCAAACTCAAGAACCTTTTCCGGCGCTTCATCCATGAGGCCAAGTGCCATTATGGCGCCTGTGACCGCGCCGCAGGTCTGGCCCATCATCATTCCTCCGCCAAAAAACTTTGCTGCTCTGTCTGTCTCTTCCTGGTCATAGCCTGTCTCATCGGCAAATGCTCCGCATACTATCTGGGAGCAGTGCCTGCCGTTTGCTATCTCATTTAAGATCTGTGTTCTGTCCATCTCATTTTCCTTTCAGATAAAAATTACTTATCTTCAAGCATTATCTCAACATCACGCATCTTGCCTTTAACTATCTCCTCTGAGATATAGACTTCTCCGCACACCGGACAGCAAGGGAACTCATGCTTGATCTGGTGACCGATGTAATCCAGCGTTATTGTCTTCATTTCAAGCGGCACATTGCATTTGCCGCATATCAGTTTGTTCTCATCCATGTCTTATTCTCCGACGATCGACATTCTGTGATCATATGCATTCAGGATCCTGTAAGTATCCCCTTCCTTTTTCCATGTCACCCAGTAGGTCACCATTCCTATCTTAAGATGACCGATATGGTCTCCATCGCCATTTATCAAAAATCTGCCCGTCTCTTCGCAATGTCTGATAACAGCCTCAACGTCCGAGTTCAGGATCAGCGCTCTGTCCATTGAATGAACGAGTTCCTGAGGAATGTCCAGTTTCATGTTGTCCTCCTGCACCGGCTTTCCTTCCAGCATTGCCTTAAGCCGTTTTCTGTTTTCCCTGCGCCCGGTAAGCGACGGGGCAGGAACGCTGATGCGTTTCCCGTCTGAGAGCACTTTCAGGATATGGCTTGTGTCCTTTCCTTTTTCAGTGAGCACATCCCTGCAGTTTGCGCAGTATGTAATGTAAGGGCGTTCATCTGCATTTGCCCTCTTTTCCGATATCCGGTCATATAATCCGGGATTCGTGTAATATATATGCCCGCCGTATCCGCAGCAGCCGTTTCTATCAGACGGATCTTCAAGTTCCCTTACATTTCCGCCACCGGCTCTGATCAGAGCGACAACGCTTTCCTGCTCCCTTGGATCAAAATGGCTCGAGCACGGATGGAATACTGTAAGCTCTTCCCCTCCCAATATCTCTTTGCCAAACAGTTCTGTATGTTCTGCCAGGATATTGTAGATCGACTCTGCTTTGATCTCCGGAAGGAATTCATTCAGATTCCGCCTGCACGAAGGGCATGCTGTAATGAATACCGGCCTTCCGCTCTGTTTCCAGATCCCGCGTATCTTATCGCAGTTCTCTTCAAGGAGAGCTGTCTCACCTGCCCATTTTGCAGGGATACCACAGCAGCCGACATATATGCCGCAGCCCGGGTATATCTTATTGATCAGTTCATAGCTTCCTGTAACATTTTCAGGATCTGAACCGCCCAGCAGGCAGCCCGGAAAGTACAGATATCCGTTTTCAGGCTTTTTAAAGTATGCTGCTTCATCCGAGCATGAAAACTCCATGTCCCTGATCCAGAAATCGTGAAATGCAGCCGGAAGCACCTTGTCATGTGCCATGGCCGTCCTGACCTGCATGAGCACATCTCCTGTCTTGATCTTTTCAGGACATGCCTGTTCACACAGCCTGCAGTCATCACATGACATGAGGAGCCTTGTCGAGGATCTTTTCCGGACAAGTTCTATGGGGTTGAGCGTTCCCGGTATGTCGATCTCAAATCTGGGAGGAACTTTTTTGTAATATTTCATGAATTCGCAGACATCAACGCATTTTGTGCAGTCGCACATCCTGCAGCGCTGCGCTTCCTGTGCTGCGCTTTCCCTGTCGGCGTCATGAGGATCAGGATAGTATCTTAATTCAAATGTTCCGGGAGCGGGGAATTTATCCGGATCAGGCTCTTCGCCCGCTTTCAGGTAACGGTCCATTGCCGTTCCCGCCTTCCTGCCGTATTCAACAGAAGCAGTGATCGGCGCGCCTGTCAGCTCTCCTATAAAAAACACATTGCCCTCACGGCAAAATCCGGACAGCTCCTGACCGACTTGAACAGTACCTTCTTTTCCTGTTGCTGCTATGATACCGTCATAGTCCGACATTTCTGAGAGATCGGTTATCTCCCGGCCGGCTTCAAACTTTATGTTTCCCGCGCTGAAGACTGAATTCAGCTCATCTTCATATACTTCAGCCGGTATCTTCCCTTTTAACGCTCCGCCCGGAGCGCCTGTTTTTTCAAACACGGTGACCTGATAGCCAAGAGCCCCCAGCGTATAAGCTGCTGTCATGCCGGATAACCCTGCGCCGATGACAGCTATTTTTTCTTCTTTTGGCGGAACGCGGAATTTCTGAACGCCTCTTCTCGGAGCATTTGCGATGACCGTGCGCTCGATCAGCGAAAGGTCAATACTGACTCCTCCCAGTTCAGCGCCGCACGCTTCTTTGCAGGCATGAGCACACATGGAGCAGAGTGTTTCAGGAAAAACAAGCGCATCAGAAAGGATATTATATGCACCCCTGAAGCTTCCGCGGCTGACTTTCTGCATGAGCCCCCTGACATCAAGATGATAAGGGCATTCACCCATGCACGGAGCAGCCTGGCCGTTCCTGCAGTGCGCGGAAAAACCGGCCACTTTATTCGTCAGCATGCGGCTTTCATTCACTTCATTTTCAATTGTATTTTCCGAGAATTGGCTCATGTCAGAATTTTAACATATCAGTATATCAGCCGCCACCCCTTTGAAGAGGCAGCGGCTGATCGCCTGTTACTTATTGCAGTTTCATCGAACGATTACATTCCGCTTCCTACTACTTCGCCGACAGCAGGGTTATTGATATAATCATCGATTATATCCCACATATCCTCGCCGAGATAGTACGGTTCAGGTGTAAGATCCTCACCTGCGGCTTTCTTTGCCAGAAGCTCCTTGACCTTTGCGGGTGTTGCGGGCATCTCATAAACACGGATCCCCACAGCATCCTTGATGGAGTTCAGTATTGCGACATGTCCGCCTGACTGGAATCCTTCACAGCATCCTACTGATCCATGGACTGCTGTCTTATGGCTGTCCTCAAGATGGCAGTCATAGAGTTCCATGTTGTCCGGGCAGTCATCCGCGAATCTGAATCCGAGCTGTGTGAGCTGGCCATGCTTGCCGTCATCCCTGTAATCATCTGAAAGGGCATATCCGAGTGAGTGGATAAGGCTGCCGTAACCCTGTCCCTCAACTGCGTGAACGCTGCCGACCGGTCCGATGTCATAGAACATCTTGTATGAAAGGACTGTAGTCTTGCCTGTCTCTGTATCAACTTCAGAAAGAGCAAGGAAGTTCACGTAGTTGTATTCAGCTGTGGGATCACCCTTACTGGTGTTAGGGTCGATTCCTGTTGTGATGTCGGATGTATCATATACTCCGAGATATTTTGTCGGAATGCCTTCGGCAACCATTTCCTCGTATGTGCGGAATGTGCCGTCTTCCTTCTTCATCGCATTTACAAGCTTCTCACATCCGTCATAGATAGCGTTTCCGGCCATGTAATGTGAACGGTTTGCGCCTGCTGCGCCTGTAAGAGGAGCATATTTTGTATCTGCCTGTACAATGCGGATGCCCTTCGGTGTATATCCGAGCTTCCTCAGGGACTCTGCTGTATGGACAAGTGATCCTACGTCTGAACCCTGGCCCTGATCTTCCCAGGTGTTGTAATTGACGATGGCTCCGTCCGGTGCGAGCTCGATATCAACTTCTGCATGATCGTTCGGTCCGCCTGTTACATTGTAGCCGCCGTTGCAGATACCGACTCCGTAACGCTTGTTAGGGATATTTTTATCGTTGAGCTCTTTAGCTTTTGCCTTCATCTCTTCATAATGAGGACGCATCTGGTCCATGAGATGACGGAACGGATACTCCTTATAAGGAACCATGTTCAGGTTGAGGTCGCCTTCCTTGGCAAGGTTGATGTAACGGAATTCGAACGGATCCATGCCGATCTTCTCAGCCATCATATCCATCATCTGTTCAGACATTGTATAGACCTGTGCGCAGCCGAATGCCCTGTAAGGAGCTCCGAATGTGCTGTTTGTATAACCAAGCCTGCAGATAGCCCTGACGTTCGGCACATTATATCCGAAGTAAGGGAATCTCTGAGCTTTTGTAACAAGGTCTTCACCGATCTCAGTATAAGCACCGTGATCAAACGCGAAATCGTATTCGGTTGCAAGGATCTTGCCGTCCTTGTCACATGCAAGACGTGCGTTGGAATAAGAAGGTGCTCTCTTTCCGGTGAACCATGTATGCTCCTGATATGTAAATGTCATGCTTACCGGGCAGTTGAGTGCCATTGCGGCAACACCGACAAGTGCTGAATCCTGAGGAGAGAAGTGGCATCCGAATGATGCTCCTGTAGGATTCTCTATTACACGGAGCTTGTCAGCCGGCCAGCCGATCGCTGAAGGTACCATTCCGAGTACCATCGGGATGATAAGTGTCTTGGAATGAAGTGTGAGATTTCCATCCGCGTCGAAATATGCCTGGCATGATGTGGGCTCAATGACCTGATGAGGCTGGCACTCTGAGAAGAAGCTTCCTTCTACAACATACTCAGCTTCATTAAAGATGGGTTCGGTCTCCTCGCCCTTTATGACCGCGCAGTCAAGATAGTCGTTCGGAACGCCGGGATGGATCTCCTCAGCTCCGGGAGCAACTGCCTCAAGATATGTCATATACTCAGGCAGGCGCTCGATCTCAACCTTGACCTTCTTGGCAGCCTCACGGGCAAGCTTCTGTGTCTTAGCTGCTACCAGGGCAACTACATCACCATAACGGAATACTTTTTCAGAATTTATAACTTCTCTGTCGAGACCGTTTCCTTTTGCCTTTGGATGTCCGAGGCCGAGCATGATGAGGTTGCTTCCCTTGACATCTTTAGCTGTAAGTACCTTTACAACTCCGTCCATTGCCATTGCTTCCGAATCATCGATGCTGATAATGCGGCCGTTATTAACATGAGGCATGACAGGTGCGATGAAAAGTGTTTCGGGCGGCATTTTAAGTCCGATGTCGTCACCGTAATCACATGTACCGGTAGCTTTTGCAATAGCTGCGGGGCGGGGAACTGCTGTTCCGTAGATCTTCCCGTCAACGGGATTCTTGAACTGGATGTCTTCCATCGTTGCTTCGCCGCGCATGACCTTTGCAGCTGCCATAACGCAGTCGATGATCGGCTTCCATCCTGTGCAGCGGCATGCATTCTTATTTACCGTGAACCAGTGACGAACTTCCTCTCTTGAGGGATTGGGGTTCTCGGTAAGAAGTGCATATGTGGATACGATGAATCCGGGAGTGCAGAATCCGCACTGGATCCCTCCGAAAGTTACAAATGCCTGCTGTATCGGATGAAGATTAGTCGGAGTTCCTATGCCTTCAACAGTAAGCACCGTACTATAGTTGTCTATAGTCTTCATCTTCTTGATGCATGAACGTACGAGTTTGCCGTTCAATATGACAGAGCACGCTCCGCATACGCCTGCATTGCATCCGATCTTTGTTCCCGTTAACCCCATGCGGCGGAGTACATCCGCAAGTGATTCATTCGGATCACATACCAGCGTGCGGTCAACGCCATTGATGTTCAACCACATTTTTTCCAGCGCCATAATTTACCTCCCAAATAGAAAAAATAGATTTGTTTTTACCAATTAATGTACCGGCTGATGTGTCGGATGGTCTTCAATGCCCAGCCTTCTGTTAGCACGGACACGTATCATCTCACCGGCAATGCTGACAGCGATCTCCTCAGGAGTTGCCGCCTTTATCGGAAGGCCAATTGGTGTATATACTTCCCTCAGAACATCTTCCGATATACCCTCTTCAAGGAGCTGTTTATTTACCGCGGCGATCTTCTTTGATGATCCGATCACCCCGACATAAGCTTTTTTATCTGTAAGGACCTGCTTCTCTACTATCCGGTCAAAAGCATGGCCGCTTGTCATTATTACAATGTAATCCTCAGGATCCGGCTCAATATAGTCAGATATCCTGCAGAAATCACCGCATATCACCCTATCGGCACAGGGAATCCTCTCAGGATCTGCGAATTCGGGGCGGTTGTCAAACACCACGACCCTGAAACCAACACTGTCAAGTATCGGGGCAAGAGCATATCCGCAGTGTCCGGCGCCGAAAAGGATCGCGCGCTCTCCTGTGTTCAAAGGCATGCTAAAGCTTTTCCCGATCAGGCTGCAGCCATTCCCGCCGGAAGTCTGTGGAGGCAGGACATCAATAACTGACGGGCTCCCTCCATCGAGATCGAGAACGAGCCATCCGTCTTTCCTTTCGTGATATCTGGATATGATCGTTTCAGCGGTTTCTCTCCATGCCGCATCTGTCCCGGATATGTACTGAAACAGGACGGTGACCTCACCGCCGCAGACCATACCTATGTCTTCCTTTTTCCCGGGCGAAAGGCTGAACTCATGGACCAGGGACTGCTTCTCTTCAATGCATTTTGCGGCCAGTATTTCCGAATTCTTTTCTACCGCTCCGCCGCCTATTGTACCTGCGAGATGTCCCGCTTTTCCGACCAGCATGACTGACCCGCTGCCTCTCGGCGCAGACCCCTGCTGTTTTATGATGACCACAAGACAGGAATCCCTTTTCTCATCCATTTCATAGAGAAGTCTTGTTACAACAGCATTCATACTTTGTTCTCCAAACCTTTACACTTTTATACAGCATAATTCTATCAACCGTAATGTTTACAGACAAATTGACAATTTCCTCTAATAAACGAAAAAAACTAAGAAATAGAGTATGACAATAAGCGCAGGTAGTCATCCTGCGTGTCCGCGTCCATCAGTATTCCCGGATCGTCGGTCAGAAGGTCAGCGAAATTAACTCCCAAGCTTTCAAAAGCCCCTTTGAGACCATAATTACCGTTATATGCTGTTATTCGTGAAATAAGCGAACTGCCAAAGAGGATCGGATGACCCGGCTCGCCGCCATAGACAGGCCTTACCGCGTCAGCATCCATTGCAAGCATCTGCTTCATGGTACAAAGCTTTATCAGGGGAATGTCCCCCGGTGTGAAGAAAGTTCTGCTGCACCGGCCTTCAATGGCATTAAGGCCGATCATGACCGAAGCGAACATATCACTCCGGGCATACAGAGGATTTCGGATACATTCAACCGGGAGGTCAGCGATATGCTCCTCCAATTTATCAGCCTCACGCCCTGTAACAACTATGATGGGACTGCAGTCTATGTCTATGAAATTCTGTATGCAGCATCTGATGATCGTCGAATCCTTAAGCGGTAGCATGGGTTTGAACTGTCCCATTCTCTTTGACAATCCGGCTGCAGCGATCACTGCTCCTGTATTCATACTCTTATTATACATACTGTCAGGTAAATAATCGAGTCATATCAGGAGAAAAATGAAATTATT
This sequence comes from Lachnospiraceae bacterium, assembly GCA_015057955.1. GTDB lineage: Bacteria > Bacillota > Clostridia > Lachnospirales > Lachnospiraceae > RGIG5612. Next base: position 22,174 of record SVDE01000008.1, read on the forward strand.
TTTCTTTCTTTGCTGCTCTATGAATAGCTTTTCCAATTTCAAAAACAGGTATGGTGGATACGGCAAGTCCGATAGAGATCAAAAGCTCGGCTGCTGTCAAAGTACCGCGGATACCAAACAGTCCTTTAAATCCGGGAATAAAAACTGCTGCCAAAGTCAAGAGTGCAGTAATGACAAACGCTCCGACCATCCACCAGTTGATATTCAGGAACATTTCCCGGCTGAATATGGAACCGCTGCGTGAGCGCATGTTTACAGCGCAGAAGATCTCCGCGAAGCTGACTGTCACAAATGCCATTGTAATCGCAGTCCCGCACCATGTGCCGTTGGCAATGCCGTCGAATGAGCCGTTTTCCATAAAGAATCCTATATAATAAGCAGCTATTTCTATGGCAGCCAGATATACGCCCTGCCATAACATGCTGACACCTGCCCCGTGGGCAAATATGCTCTCCTGCTTTGCACGCGGTTTGCGCTTCATCAGGTCTCCTTCCGCATGCTCCATGCCCAAAGCCAGGCCGGGAAGAGTATCGGTGACCATGTTTATTCCACAGCAGATGCACCGGTGTCAGGATGGTAAAGTTAAGTATCGAAGCAAAGAATATGATCAGCACCTCGGCCAGATTAGTGGAAAGCTGGAACTGAAGCACTTTGCATATGTTGTCATAGATCCTTCGGCCGGCCTCTACTGCACGGATGATCGTTGCGAAATTGTCATCCGCCAGTACCATGTCGGCTGCGCTCTTTGTTACAGGAGTTCCTGTTATGCCCATGCCGATGCCTATGTCCGCAGCCTTGATCGACGGAGCATCGTTCACACCGTCACCTGTCATGGCAGTGACCATGCCGCGGGCCTGCCATGCGTTGACGATACGTGTTTTATGTTCCGGCTGGACGCGGGCATAAACTGAATACTTTGTTACTTCCTCAATAAGTTCCTCGTCCGTGTATTTGTCCAGGTCCGCTCCGAGAGCTGCCTCCTGCGCATCCTTTATAATGCCAAGATCCTTGCCTATCGCCACGGCAGTATCTTTGTGGTCTCCTGTTATCATGATAGGGCGAATGCCGGCCATGCGGCACTTTTTGATCGCGTCATATACTTCCGGACGGCAGGGATCTATCATTCCGTAAAGTCCGATCAGTACTAAGGACTGCTCAAGCATCTCTGTAGAAGTCGCCCTTGGCATTTCATCATACCGCTTGTATGCTGCCGCCAGCACTCTGAGCGCCTGATCCGCATAGGATTTATTGACCTTCAGGATCTCATCCATCACCTCATCGCTCATCGGTATTATCTGACCGTCCTTAAGGAAACCGGTACAGGCTTTAAGGACCATGTCGCAGGCTCCCTTGGTATATTGGATGTAGCCATGTTCCGTTTTATGGATCGTTGTCATCATCTTGCGTTCGGAATCGAACGGTACCTCAGCTACCCTCGGCTGTTCCTCCGTAAGCTCATAACGGGGCAGCCCCATCTTAAATGCGTAATTAACAAGCGCCGCCTCTGTAGGTTCACCTGTAGATGACTCCTCGCCGGGCTGTATCTGGGCATCTGAACAAAGCGCCATGGCTGTGGCCATCAGTACAGAGTTGTCTGTGTATTCTTCGACAACCGTCATCTTATTCTGGGTAAGGGTTCCTGTTTTGTCTGAGCAGATGATCTGCGTACAGCCAAGAGTCTCAACGGCTGTTAATTTTCTGATGAGCGCCTGGTGTTTTGCCATGTCAGTCACGCCTATCGACAGCACGATGGTGACGACTGCCGGCATTCCTTCCGGAATGGCTGCAACTGCCAGAGCAATGGCTGCCACAAGACTGTTAACCGCATTGTTTCCCAGAAGGCTCCAGGAAAAAGGAACGCCCGAAAGGATAACTGACTGGACAATGCCTACGACAAAGACGACTATGCAGATACCGATCACCAGTTTCGTCAGAAATGCAGATAATTCAGTCATCCGTTTCTGAAGCGGAGTCTGTTCTTTTGCTGCCATGCTGAGGGCACCAGCTATCTTGCCCATTTCAGTATCCATGCCGGTGGCGGTTACAACGGCCACTCCTCTTCCGTAAACAACGGTAGATCCGTTGTAAAGCATGTTTGCCCTGTCACCTAAAGGCACATCGTCCTTGCCGTCAGAGCACATGAGCATGTCCACTATCTTATCAGCGGCCAGAGACTCGCCGGTCAGCGCCGCTTCCTCCACTTTCATGCTGTATGATTCCAGAATTCGGCAGTCTGCAGGCACTGTATCACCTGCTTCAAAGTTCACGATGTCTCCCACGACCAGGTCTTCGCTCTTGACAGAAACTATCTTTCCGTCACGAAGCACTTTAGACGTTTCGGCTGTCATCTCCATCAGTGCGGCAACCGCGGCTTCTGCTTTGTTTTCCTGGACAAGGCTCATGACCGCATTAATGATGACAACGGCAAATATGACAAATACATCCGTGAACGCTCCAACAGTGATGTGGTCGCGGTTTTCCAGAATTGTCACGATGACCTGCACCAGGGCAGCACCAAGCAGTATCAGTATCATGGGATCTGTCATTGAATCCAGGAACTTTCGCCATCCCGGGCGTTTTTCCTCTTCTTTCAGCTTATTCTTCCCATTTTTCTGAAGTCTGGCTTCGGCCTCGGATGTGCTTAATCCCTGTGCGGATGTACCCAGCTCTTCCAGTACGTTTTCTTTATTTTCCAGATAGTATTTCACTTCTATTACCTCTAAAACGTTTTTCAGCGTTGATTATATCAGAAAATGCCCTATTTCAATAATATGTGTTATACTTTTTATCACCATGAAATCCAAGCCGCCTTATTTCGGGCCGTTAATGATGCTGAGCGCATCCATATTGTTTTCAACCGGGGGGATCCTGTGCAAACTGGTTCCCTGGTCTGCGCTTGCCATAAACGGCACCAGGAATCTGCTGGCATCCATGGTGATCGGAGCATATCTGCTGGCCATCCGCCACAAACTCCGCTTTAATCTGATGATACTGTTCGGAGCAGTCTGCATGTGCGGAGTAACAACGCTCTTTATAATGGCAAATAAGCTTACAACCGCCGGCAACACCATCATCCTGCAGTATTCAGCCCCGATCTGGATCATATTGATGTCATTTATTTTTCTGCACAAAAAACCTGTGCGCAGAGATGTCATTGCGATCGTTTTTGTATTTATCGGGATCATTTTCTTCTTTCTGGATAGCATAGGCGCAGGAAATACGCTGGGAAACATACTTGCCCTCGTATCCGGTATTTTCTATGCGGGATTGTTCATGCTGAACTCACTCCCGAAGGCGGATGCCCTTTCATCGCTCTTTCTGGGACAGCTTGGCACAGGCCTGATCTTTACGCCTTTTATAGTGAACGAGACAGATTTTTCTGCAGCTCCGATCATGGCTGTGATCGCTCTCGGTCTCTTTCAGGTGGGCCTGGCATACATATTCTTTAATCTCGGGACAAAGCTCATACCCCCGGTCACTGCATCGATCATCAATGGCCTGGAGCCCGTGCTCAATCCTCTGCTGGTAATGATATTCTGGAAAGAAATGTTCACACCTCTGTCTCTTATAGGCGCAGTCATAGTACTTGCGACCATACTTATATACAATATTATAAATGCACGTTCTGCCGCTAAAAATGCAGCTTAGACAGATCAACCCGAAAGGAATTCAGATAAATGCTCAAGAATTATTATGATGAAAATGATGTTTTCAACGTGGAAAACGGGATGCACATGGTTTCCGGAGAACCTGGAAAAGCGGTTTTTGAAGTTGAGCTTACCGATAAGCATTTAAGCCATGTCGGAAGAACGCATGTACACCCCGGAGTACTCTACAGTCTGGCGGAAAGCGCATCCGGAGCCGCTGCCCTTGCCTATGGTTATAACTGTTTTGCAGTAGAAGGCAGGTTTGAATACCTTGGGACTGCAACCGAAGGGATCGTAAGGGCAGAGGCAAAATGCAAGGATGAGCATGAGTCCGAGACCGGTCAGGTCAAGGTCCGTGTTTTTGACGCCGAGGGCAATCTGATCGCAAGAGGATATTTTGTGATCATTTATACAGGAGAGCCGTTTGAGGCGTGATCCTCTCTGTATTCTTTTAGGAAATCTCTGTAGCCGGGCATATACTGGACCGCTATGCGGTCCTCAGGCCTGGCGTCTGTCAGATATATGACAAATAGGAAAAACCACTCTAGAGGTTTCATTATCACATATACAATATCACAGGCTGATTTAGTACGGATGCATCTGGCAATGGGGAATCCGTATTTATCGTAGATGTGCCTGATAAAACGGTGAAGATGGGGAGTCCGCTCCTCAAGAATCTGCTCAAACGCATTTGCGATCTCAAGCTGTCTGTTAACAACAACCCTGTGCCCGTGTCTCTCGCCCATTCTGAGGGGCTTTACGATCTTTTCGTGTCCGCCTGCTGCTACTGTGCAAAGGTAGTGCTCGTCATAATACAGATTCGGAGGGGCTGTCTTTCCCGAAAGCCTCCATTCGGCTGTCTCTGTCCATGCTTTGATGATCGCATCCGGGCTTTGGCCTAATAGCACCGATATCCCTAGTATGACCCCGAGAAGCGGAAGCGCTAATATGATCGCAAACAAAGGCCACATCTTAGAGTTGTTCAGGAGTCTGTCAAACCGGTCTATGACCTTTCCATCACTCTGCCTGTTTTCAGCCTGTTCCTGCCATGCAGTTATCTTAAGCCTGAACATGGTCAGTATGATGATGATCAGATTTGCTGGAAGCACTGCCAGCAATAAGCTTGAAAGCGAGGAGCTCATCTGCACACACCAGACAAGGCATGCCGCCATGAACGGATACTGTGCCGCCATCGCCAGTACAAACAGCAGCGGAGGAGTCTTCTTCAGAGGCATTATTGCAAGCACTATAAATCCTGCGACCGCCAAAGCTGCTATCGCTATGTATATCCCCAATGCGTCCGTCCAGAACGGCTGATGCTTCTGGTTGTTATAGAGCTGCTCACTCCATTCGGCAAACGGGCTTATCGCAATAAATGAAGCATAAAGCATGCTGAGCAGAACACCGAAGAACACCGTGCAGCTCCATGAGATAGTTCCCATGACCCGTACAAACCGGGGCTTTATCAGACAGAATATGTTCATTCCCGTAAGGCAGACAGGCATGCTGAACACATGGAACAGTACGATCATGGCAATGATCCGGTAAAGTACATCAGCGAAAGAGTCCATTATTCCGCCTCATCATCCGGCTCACCTGGAACATACTCCAGAAGGTCTCCCGGCTGACAGTCAAGCGCCCTGCACAGGCTGGCAAGCGTAGATATCTTAACCGCCTTTGCCTTTCCGGTCTTAAGTATGGACATGTTCGCAAGGGTTATCCCCACCTTGTCTGCAAGTTCTGTCACGCTCATCTTGCGTCTGGCGAGCATGACATCGATATTGAAAATGATTTTTCCTTCCATGTCACCCTCCTAGATCGTAAGATCACTCTGCTCCTGCAGAGCTGCTGCCTTTTTAACAAGATGTGAGAGAGCAGCGGCTGCAATAGCTACCGGTATGCCTATGAGTTCAAGACTTAGCAGCATGAGCGCTGTGCCGGGATGGTTCATGCCTGCGAAGAACAGGACAACATCTCCGGCAAAGATATATATCGAATCTGCCCCTGCCAGAATGGCGATGATCTTAAGATACCTGGCGTTTTCTTCGGAAAATGATCTGTCTTTTCCGATATTTACCGCTATCAGCCAGCCAAATACCAGAACAGCATAACACGGAAGCCCTGAGATGCTTAAGAATACCAGCCAGGGTACATACATATATGAGAATTCCGGATATTGGCTGAATGCCAGATACTGCCCGAACGACGGGATCAAAATGCAGTAAAGGAAAAGGCCGAATACTGCGATCGTTATGATGGCTGCCTTCAGCCACCCGGCAAGTGTCTTCTGACGCATTGATGTGTCCTCCTGTTTACATAATTTCAATTCTCATTTCTATGCTGGATTTTATGATGCATACAATCGTTTGTCAATAATAATTTATCGTTTTACGATAAATTTCACATTTAACGTATCACCTGAAAGTAAATGTGTTATTATACTTCAGTAATGAAGCACTCTTTTTACACAGGTTCATATGGCAAAGCGGGAGAGAACAGCATCCTTTACTGTCAGATCGACCCTGCGCAGAATATCATAAAAGCGGCTTCGGTCTGTGCAACTGCAGATCATCCCTCATTTATCCTTAAGCATCCAAATGGGAATATCATTTATGCGGTAAGGGAACTGACTTCGGAAGGCGGGCTTAACGTATTTAAGATTTCTCCCGAAGGACTGATACTTATAAAGACCCTTCCTACAATGGGCAAGGATCCGTGTTATCTTTCACTCAGTGAAGATCTGAGGTTCCTTCTTGTGATCAATTACACGGGAGGTTCTTTTTCTCTTTTCAGGCTGGACGGTGAAGGGATACCTGCAGAACTCACTGCTACAGTCAGACACGAAGGATCCGGTCCCGGAAAGGACCGGCAGGAAGCTGCGCATCCGCATTGCGGGAAGTTCATAGGCGACAGGCTATATATCACAGATCTTGGCATGGACTGCATGTTCTGTTATCAGCTTGATCCTGTTTGCGGGAGCCTTGCTGAAATTTACAGACTGCATTTTCCCGCAGGCAGCGGACCGCGCCATATCTGCAAGCCGTCATCGGATAATATTCTGTATGTCAACGGGGAACTGTCCAGTCAGGTGTTTAAAGTACAGCTTCTAAAAAACACTGCAAAGATAACCGCATGTGCCGGCACACTGCCGGACGGTTTCAAAGGTGAGAACATCACCGCTGCCATCAGATTGGACGAAGATGAAAAGTTTCTCTTTGTATCCAACCGCGGCGATGACAGCATAGCAATGTTCAGGATCGGTGAGAATGGCGCTCTTATGCTTACCAGCGTATGCAAGACCGGCGGCAGATGGCCGAGAGACTTTGACATATTCGGAGACATTATCATAATCGCCAACCAGAACAGCAATTCGATCACGTCGCTTAAGATCGATCATGACACAGGAATTATTAAACCGGCACCGCTTTTCTATGAAGCCGTACAGCCAACCTGCATAATGAAGGAAATCTGAAATAAATACAAAAGGGGGGGGATATGCGATATTTCCGCATTACAGCAATGAAGATCAAGATCTTAACATTATTACTTATCGGTGTGTTTTGTTTTTCGCTGACTGCCTGCGAAAATGGCAGCGTTCAGAGTATTTTTGAAAACACAGACGCTCAGGACATTAGCGAAGATGCGGAGGATGAGTATCATCCAATAGTCCCTGATGCTGTCATCAAAATCAGCGAAGAAGATGATAAAGCTTTGACCGGAACACTTACAGAGGATTCATATACGAATCCGTACTTCGGCTTAAAGTTCAACAAACCTGCTGATGGAACTATCAGGAGCATCATGGATGACGGAACCGACATCATGCCGTTTGCCAGGACCTATACAGACGGGATAGGCGGTATGCATATCAACATCCTCAGTGATGACGGAAGCGTATCCGCAACTATTCAGGCCTCGCCCCAGGACAGACTGGGAAAAACCGAAGAAGAGATAATCCGGGAAAGAATAGAACTGGAAAAAGATCTGAATGAAAGCATGGAGGCTGATTCAGAGATCACCATGGAGAACATTTCGATAGTCGGCGTAGAACATCCTGCATATTGCGAGACCTACAGTGATGAGGACGGGACCCGGAAAAATATTTATGTCTGCATCCTGAAGGGTGATTTTGAGTGTGACATTGCCATAAGCGCCGCTCCGGAAAAATTTGATGAAATGGCAGGACTTATTGAGAGATATGACTGAATACGAAAAACTTGAAGCCGGACTGGAATACTACATGCGCGACCCGGAGATCCGGAAGATGAAGATCCGGGCAGTTAGCGGATGTGAAAAACTGAATTCAATAAGCATCCTGGATCCCGAAGCAAAGGAAGCCGCAATAAGGGAGCTCTTCGCAGATGTGGGAGAGGCGCCCACAGTGCTGCCGGGTTTTTACTGCGACTATGGACTCAACATTCATGTTGGAGATAACTTCCTCTCCAATTACAATGTGATCATTCTTGACCGCGGTCCTGTAAATATCGGGAACAATGTCCTGTTAGGACCGGGAACCGTGATCACTGCTGTAGGCCACCCGCTCTCGCCCAAAGGCAGAAGGGAATACCTCGCCTACATGAAGCCGGTAACGATTGGGGATGATGTATGGATGGGCGCCAATGTGACTGTCCTCCCCGGAGTGACAATAGGAAATAACGTGATAGTCGCCGCCGGAGCAGTTGTAGATAAAGACGTTCCGGACAACTGCATTGTCGGCGGAGTACCGGCTAAGATCATAAAGACGATAGAGAATGATGTCTTATAATGCGCGCCTGATCGTGAAGTAGAACTGGGATCCCTGGCCTTCTATGCTCTTGACCCAGATTTTCTCTCCAAGATTATTGATCGCGGCCTTAGCTATGGAAAGCCCTAACCCGCTCCCGGCGATCTTATCATTCCTTTTAGCGCGATAGAAACGTTCAAAAATATGCGGCAGATCACTTTCCGATATCCCGCATCCGTTATCGGAAATGCTTACGACAACCTGCCTCCGTTCAATGACTGCAGCAACATTGATCTTTCCCTGCCGTTCTGTATCTGAAGATAATGTACCCGGGTCTTCTCCATCAACTGTATTTTTAGGCGTAAATTTAACGGCATTGCTCATCAGGTTATCAAATACAACTCTGATAAGCGCAACATCTGTCCTGAGCATGGGGAGCTGTTCAAACTCTTTAGTGAACACTAGATCTATACCCATAAGTTCACATAGCAGCAAATATGTCTCGCAGGATTCCCTGAACACTTCGCAGCCTTCAACGCTTTCGATCTTAACGTTATCGGTATTATTATGCAGTTTTGAAAACTGAAGAACATCCTGTATGAGATTCTGTTCTTTTGCCGCCTCTTCAATGATCAGGTTGTAATAGCTGTTCTCGTCTCCATCGGCCATTCCGTCCGCAAGGGCTTCGGCCAGAGCTTTGATGGAGGCTATCGGCGTTTTCAGTTCATGGGTAATGTTGTCCGTATACTGGTTTCTCAAAGCAACAAGTCTTCTTGCGCGCCTGTTATTTGCAAACCAGAAGACCATGTTGATGGCATATAAAAAAGTAAAGCTGATAAAACAGGATAAAAGTGTTTCGAGCAGGTCTTTGTACTCATCGCGGGCGAGCATGAAGCCTATAGTTTCACCGTTCTTAATTATCGGCAAACCTGTGATGACATATGAAGTACCAAGCGGTATACCGCTGTTGTAATAATAAATGATCTTCATCTGCGGCTCACCGTTAAGAACCCTTTCGACATTGACAAGTCCTATCATTTCCTCCGGCGTATATGAATGTGCAAATGGCTCCCGTTCACGTGAAAGCAGAAGGTTTCCGTCCCTGTCATAATAATACAGGCTTTCATTTCCCAGATCCCTGTTATCGCCTGCGATAAAATCATTTACTCTGTTCTGTTTGAACTGCATGTTTCTGTCACGCTTTGACCAGATAACAAAATAACAAATGGTTTGGAAAATAAGCAGGAGACCTACCAGATAAACAAGTATCAGTCCTGCTGTCATCAGTATTTTCTTAACCCTTTGTGATCTCATCAGACCTCCTCAAGCTTGTAGCCGACTCCGAAAACAGTTGTTATCGCGAAGTGAGCTTCCTCTTTATTAGGTATCAGCTTCTTACGCAGCCTGGTTATCATTATATCGACGATCCGGGACTCTCCGACATAATTAACGCCCCACACCTCATTCATGATCCTCTCTCTGGACATGACTTTTCCTGCATGGGTAATAAGAAAACGCAGCACTTCAAATTCCTTTGTGGCCAGAACTACTTTTTCGCCGTTTACAAAAACCTCATATGACTCAGGATACACACTCAGCTCACCTACCTTAAGACCGTCCAGTTCAGGATACATGCTGTACAGCTTTAAGAGTTTCTGTGCTCTTAGAACTACTTCCTTTGGCGAAAATGGTTTTGTTACATAATCATCTGCTCCGATCTCAAGCATTGAGATCCGGTCAATGGCATCTGACTTTGCAGAAAGGATTATGATCGGAATCTTATAATTTGAGCGGATCTTCTCACAGACTTCATTTCCGAGCATTCCCGGAAGCATAAGGTCCAGGATCACTAAATCTATGTTATTAGAGTCAAAAAGGCTCAATGCCTCTTCTCCTGAAGAGGCATTGAGCACACTGATATCCAGATCAGTAAAGTAACCGCTTAGACTTTTGCTTATTGCGGGATTATCATCACAGATCAAAACTGTAATTTCCTTCATGATACGACTCCCCCTAATATCACCCGAACATATTTTGACATTTTCCAAGCGGAAAAACAATACTTATTACCGGATGATCATTATTCCTCGATTATCAGTTCATGGGTTTCCGGATTCCTGCTGAAGTGAGAGAAGAACTCGCAGACTTCTTCCGCCCACATGTATGTTACCCAGTGACCGGTCTGCGGAACTGCCATGAATCTGACAATGACCTTGCCGTCTTTGTCATAGTCTTCGCCGAACTGATATGTAAGTCCGCCTTCAACTGTCTTTGAATACTCATTATCAAAATTAAGACCGAATTTGACCGAAGCAGGCTGAGTATCATCATTGTTCAGCTCACTGAAGTAAGCATTGACTTCATCCATTGTTGTTGTGGTCGTGGCTCCGCATGAAGTGATCCAGCCGTTGACTTCGGCAAGTCTCTCCTCAACTGTTTTGCTGACGCCTTTGCCCATCTCATGAAGTTCTTCTGAGATCGGCCAGCGCATCTCGGTATCGCACATGCCGTATACCATCATCATGCCAAGTCTGTTAGCGGCAATGAGAGCCATGGGATCAGCACCAAGATCTCCTCCGGCCACACCTGAGCCCTGGATGGCAGCTCCTGTTGCGGGACTTGCAGCAGCAATGATGTCTGCATTTTCCTGTGCCATGTATCCGGCTGCATTTCCGCCGCCTGAATATCCGGCAACATATACTCTTGATTCATCTACATCGTAATTCTGTTTAACCTCTTCCCAGGTAGCGCGGAATACATAAGACTCGCGTGTGCATCCGGCTTGCTGAGCTAATGTATCAAACACCTGTGTCTCATCGCCGATCCCCCAGTGAGGAGCAACTACGAGCCAACCGCGCTTTGCAGCCTCTTCAATATATCCGAAGGATTCGATGTTGAAGATCTTCTGTCCGCCGCCATGGTTTACAAAAAGAACGGGCATCTTGGTTCCGGCAGCGATATTGGTCGGGCAGTAAACTGCATAATCAGGACAGGTGCTCTGCTCATTAAACTCTTCATCCCCATGGTAGATGACCTTTTCCATGCCAAGAGCTGCCCAATGGTTCACAATACCTGTATCCATGGTATTTCTTGAACCGAGTGACATGAGATAATAATGCTCAATATCGAACTCTCCTAAGGGACTGTCGATATATTTTTTCATGTCAAATCCGCGGGATTCTTCTCCACGCTGGGTCCTGTTAATGGTTCCGTCAGCGTTATACCAAAGATATCTGGCCGGATAATCATATTCGCCGGACACTTCCGCTTCTGTCTCTTCTTCCGTTTCAGCCTCTGTTTCAGCAGCTTCTGTTTCAGGAGCTGCCGTGGTTTCAGGAGCAAGGGTAGTCTCCGGAGCAGCTGTGGTCTGGGCAGGTGTGCTGCCGCATCCGGCCATGCATAAAGCCATTATAGCCGCAAGGGCGATCGCAATAATTGCTCTTAACTTTTTCATTTTCGTATCTCCTTTCAATTGAACCTATTAATATAAAAAATTTTATCAACGGACGACCGGCCAAAATATCACATTTCATTTCAGATTTGTATAAAGTTTGTAACCTGACCGTAACAAAGGAGCCGGGATCATTTGTGTATTATTACCGATTCTGCAATACGACTGCCGCAGGATCTTCAACGCGGTTCTCATTCGGAACAGTTTTGTATTTCTGATCTCTCTCAAGAAAATGCAAGCCAAACATAAGCCCTGACGAAACTGCCGTTCCAATGAGAATGATCACTGGAAACCTTGAGCCTTCAGGAATGGAAAATACTCCGGCTACAGCCTGCGCGACCGCTGTAACTGCAATTGAAACCGCATTCCATATCGGAACCTTTTCCATTGCACCCGGACCGATCTTGTATTCATGGATCGTCATGCGTGGATGCAGAAGGCAGTTTGCCAGAGCCTTGCCGCTGAACACAAAAAGGGCAAATGAAACTGCCTGCAGGAGGTTCACATACCATACGGAATTTACCGGATGATCCTGCAGACCGAAGAAAATATACAGACCGGCTGATAGAACAAAGAGAATGGTCTCAATGATCCTTACTGCGCGGGTACCTTTCAGGTCTTTATCCAGAGCATAATATGACCAGACATAAACCCGCCTGATCTTCCTCCTGCCTTTGTCATCATTTTCAACAAACTCCGCATAACCTTCAAAATAGTTATGGTAAGCACGGCTGTGCCCGGCGCTGTACAGCTGATTAAACCCTTCGGCTTCTATCTTTTTTTTCTCATATCCGTCGCTGCGCATTTCCGATGATCCCAATGACAATGGGGACAGTCACCATTCGAAGGAGAAAGGGACTGCCCCCTAAACGTGTTATCAGATTACATTAGTTTCCCTGCTTCCGGGATCAGTCAAGATAATAATCACATGCACCAAGCTGGAATCCGCCTGATCCGCGGTTGATACCTGTCCTTACAAATGTAATGACGTTAGGATCAAATGCGTAGATCTTGCTTACATTGATATAAGGATATAACAGGGCATTGTCATTAATATACTCAATCACTTCTTTAGTTGCTTCTTTGCTGTATCCGGAAGTTGAAGTTGCCTTGCTGAGCATTTCCTGGAATGCATCATCTACATAGTAGTTGTTAGGATATCCTTCAATTGTTCCCTGAGTAGCACTCATGGATTTATACAGACCGATAATGGCATAATTCATGTCGCCAAAACCGCCGTTCCAGATATCCCATGATGTCATGTCAGACCTGTACTGTTTGTTAAGTGCAGCTTCGATAGTGACGATCTCCACATTGATGCCGACTTCTCCAAGCATGTTTGCGATAACCTGGGCAGAAGTGGTCTTAAGCGGGAATGTATTGGTCACAAATTTAATGGGTGTTCCGTCATATCCTGATTTTTCAAGGTATTCCTTGGCAAGATCCGGATCGTATACGTTAAGATAAGAGTCTATGTCCTCCCATGAAGGGTCAAAGTCTCCTGCACCTGTCGGAACGAAGGTCTTAGGAACAGGATAAAGATCCGGTCCGTTTACCTGTGAAACAGCATCGCTGTTGATCGCATAGAACATTGCAAGACGGAAATCTTTATTGCTGCAGATAGAGTTCTCGCTGCAGTTACATTCAATGGCGGCATTTGTCTCACCGATAGAGTAATACAGATTTGCATTCTCGGAATACTGGCCGGTGATATAATCTGCAAGAATATCAGCTGTCAGCTGGATGTATGTGGTCTCACCATTCTGGAAAGAAAGCTTTCTCATTTCAGCATCCGCAACGACATCCCATTCAATAGTCTGGACATTTGCTTTGGCAAACGGTGAACGAAGAGATTCATCAGTCTGCCAATAGTCATCTCTTGCCTCGACAACAGTTGAATTGCTGGCCATGAAGCTTACAAGCTTGTACGGGCCTGTTCCGACAGGATCCCTTGACATGTCATGCTCGCTGTAAGCCTTTTCGGAAACAATATTTACCTGGCTGAGCATTGATGCAAATGCTGTAAGTGAGTCGATCGGTTTATTCCATGTGAAAGTGACTTCATAATCACCTGTTGCCTCAACACTTTCAAAATAACCGAAGTCATTTGCATATCCGCTGTCCTTAACAAGGTTGTAGCTGAATACTACGTCATCAGCAGTGATCTTGTTGCCGTCTGTGTCCTCAATATAGTCAAAGATCTCTACTTTAACATGAGTATCATCGACTTCCTCCCAGGATTTTGCAAGACGTCCGACGAACTCGCCTACTTCGATCTCGTCAAGCAGCGGCTCATAGATGGCTGCAACCTGCATGGATTTTCCAAGGTCACGAATGTTGTTGAAAGGCTGAAGTTCCATGCAGTCCTGCTGCTGGGCTACAACTACCTTTTCATAGCGTTCGTCACTGTTGGCTGTTGACTTGCGCTCTTCATTGACAGTTGTTGTCTCAGACGGAAGATTGTCCAGGATAGAGCTTGTTGTGGCCTCGGTCTGCCCGCCTTCCTGGTTTCCTGATCCACCGGCAGGCTGTGCGGAACCGCCGCAGGCTGCAAGACTGAGTACTACCGCAATGCTGAGCAGTAACGCGATCAGTTTAGTTGCTTTTTTCATTTTTCTTTTCCTCCAAAAAAATCTTTTTTGATGGTTAAAGCTCCTTTACCGGGGCTTTCATATTTTACAAAGCCTCTCTTCCGGGCTCTGTTATATGCTTAATTGATCTCCTTCGCCCTGCAGCAGTAAACGAAATGTCCGGGGCTTACCTCTTCAAGCTTCTGAGGCTCACGGCATTCGTCCTTTGCGTACGGACATCTCGGCGCGAAACGGCATCCCGGTGCCGGGTTGATCGCAGAAGTTATCTCCCCTTCCATGATTATGCGCTGCATGGGATGTCTGATATCTACAGAAGGTATGGCAGAGAGAAGGGCTTTGGTATAAGGATGCAGGTTGTTATTGAACAGCTCCTCTGTTTCACATTTTTCAACCAACTGCCCCAGATACATTACGCATATCTCATCTGATATGTGTCTTACGACTGACAGATCATGTGTGACAAACATGTATGCCATTTGTCTCTGATCCTGCAGATCCATGAGAAGATTAAGGACCTGTGCCTGTATGGAAACATCCAATGCGCTGACCGGCTCATCGCAGACAATGAAATCCGGTTCAAGTGCCAGCGCTCTCGCAATGCAGACCCTCTGGCGGCGGCCGCCGTCAAGCTCATGCGGATATGAATATCTCAGCCTGTCATCGATACCGACTGTACGCATCAGCTCTGCTGTGCGCTCATTGATCTCGGCTCTCGAAAACCTGCCGCTAAGCCTCAGCGGCTCAGTTACGGTTGTATTAATGCTCTTTCTGGGATTCAGAGATGAATAAGGATCCTGGAATACCATCTGCATTTTGGCTCTGGCATTACGGAGCATCCTTCCCCCGACATGCGTGATATCCTGCCCGTTGAGAAGCACTGTTCCTTCAGTTGCTTCATGAAGACGGATAACAGTCCTGCCAAGCGTCGATTTCCCGCACCCGGATTCGCCAACCACGCCAAGCGTATGTCCGCGCTCGATCGTAAAAGACACATCGTCCACAGCATGATTAGTGCCAAGGGGTCCATAGAAATATTTCTTAAGATTTTTTACTTCAATTATATTATCCACTCTTCGCCCTCTTTTTCTTTATTCAGACATCTGCAAAAATGACCCGGTGCAATTTCCTTCATTTCAACGTTTGTGGTGCGGCACTGCTGCGTTGCCTCGCTGCAGCGCTCATAGAACGGGCATCCTTCGATCGGAAGAAGAGGACTGCGCATCATGCCTTTGATAGGCTGCAGCCTGTCCTTACCCTTGTTCATGATAGGAAGCGATCCGAACAGACCCAAAGTATACGGGTGGGTCGGGTTAAGGAAGATCCTCTCTTTGCTTCCGTACTCAATTATCTGTCCTGCGTAAATGACGGCCACATCGTCGCAGGTTTCTGCCACTACTCCCAGATCATGGGTGATCAGAAGGAGCGATGCGTTCTGCTTTTTCTGAAGATCCTTTATGATATTAAGGATCTGTGCCTGTATCGTCACATCAAGCGCAGTAGTCGGCTCATCTGCCAGAAGC
Organism: Lachnospiraceae bacterium; assembly: GCA_015057955.1. GTDB lineage: Bacteria > Bacillota > Clostridia > Lachnospirales > Lachnospiraceae > RGIG5612. Next base: position 38,106 of record SVDE01000008.1, read on the forward strand.
AGCTTCGGATTGCAGGCAAGCGCTATGGCGATAACAACTCTCTGCTTCATTCCGCCTGAGAACTGGAACGGGTATTCGATATATCTTTCCTTTGGGATACCGACCATTTCCAGCATCTCCATCGCTCTTTCCTCAAGCTGTTTGCGTGAGAGATGAGGATTGTGAATACGGACCATTTCAGCTATCTGGTCTCCGACATTCATCAGCGGGTTGAGAGCGGTCATCGGATCCTGGAAGATCATTGCTATCTGATCTCCGCGGATCTTCTGCATTTCTTCCTGGCTCTTTTTAAGAAGGTCCTCACCTTCAAATATGATCTCACCGCCTTTGATGCTGGCCGGCGGCATCTGCAGGATGCCGATGATGGCCCTGGCAATGGTTGTCTTGCCGGCGCCTGTTTCTCCTACAAGGCCAAGTGTTCTTCCGCGTCTTATATCAAACGATACCCCGTTTACCGCGTGGACTATCTGGCGGTTAGATGTATACTCAACTACCAGATCTTTAACAGATAAAAATGTATTATCGTTATCGTTCATGTCGTAATCTCTCTTCCAATACTATTAAGTGGCTTAATCCCTGAGTTTAGGATCCATGGCGTCACGAACTCCGTCACCCATGAGGTTGATAGCCAGCACGCATATTCCGATCGTAAGTCCCGGGAAGATCATCATGTGCGGATATGATCTGAACACGCTCATTCCCTCTGACAGCATTGCGCCCCACTCAGGTGTAGGCGGCTGAATGCCAAGTCCAAGGTAGCTCAGTCCTGCTGCATTTGCGATGGTTCCGCCGATCGCCATTGTCGTGCTGACAAGAGTCGGGGAAATGACATTTGGCAGAAGATGACTGAAAATGATCCTGTACTTCGGACAGTTGATCGTCTCAGCAGCTTCCAGATATTCTTTGGTCCTCTCAGCGAGGGTCATGCCTCTTACCATTCGTGCTCCGTAAGGAACACCTGCAACCGAAAGCGCAAGAACAGTATTCACAAAGCCGGGTCCCAATGTTGCCGAAACAAGGATTGAAAGAAGAGTACCCGGGATAGCAGCCCATACGTCGCAAAGACGCATTAAGAAGTTATCCGCCCTTCCCCCTAGAAATCCTGCAATGCTTCCGACCGCAACTCCGCACGCATTTCCAAAGACAGCTGCGATTATGCCGAGTGTCAGGGAATATCTTGCGCCGTAAAGCAGTCTTGAAAATATGTCTCTGCCGAGACTGTCGGTTCCGAATATATGCAGGGCAGACGGGGCTGAATTAACATGCATGTAGTCAGGCTGGGTCGGAGAATATGGCGCGATCAAAGGCGCAAATACCGCTCCGATCACCATAAGGGCAAACAGAATGCCGCCCAGCTTTGCGCTTGGTGTCTTGAACACGTCACGCATGGTCTTCATGAAACCATGATTTTTTCTTATCTTTGGTGTTTTCTCTTTATTCTTCATCTGCGTCACCGATTACCTTCGTCCCTTTGAGTACTGAGCTTTGATCCTGGGGTCGAGCCATGCGTAGACCAGATCGACCAGAAGAATGATCACCGCTGAAAAAATGGCAAAAAACAGGGTAGTAGTCCTTATGATCGGATAATCACGGTATGATACGCCGTTCAGCAGATAAAGGCCTACGCCCGGGATTGAGAAGACTCTCTCCATGATCGTGGATCCGGCAACGACTGTCGCGCATTGATTGCCCATCATTGTTATGATCGGCATGATGCCGTTTGGAATGATGTGTTTTCTTACGATTATGTTTTCCTTCTGGCCTTTGGCTCTGACAGTATATACAAAATCGGCATTTATGACTTCAAGCATTGCAGACCTTGTCTGTCTGGCCGTGGTGGCGGCAGCTCCGATCGCACTAACGACAACCGGAATGATGTAATACTGTATGCCTCCTATGCCGTGCGAAGGGAGAATATTCAAAGTAAAGGCGAAGATTATTACAAATATGATGGCTACCCAGAAACCGGGAAGCGAAACAAGGACCATGCTCGCTCCGATGACTCCATAGTCCTGCCATTTGCCGCGCTTTCTGGCGGCTTTGATTCCGAGCGGGATACCTATAAGGTTTGCGAGGATTATGCTTGCCAGTCCCATTCCCACAGTACGGGGAAGACGGGTGATCATTTCATCCGTGACCGAAACCTTGTAATACCAGCTGGTTCCGAAATCAAACTTGATGAAGGTCTTATAATAGAACTCGCCAAGCTGCGCAAAATAGGATTTATCAAGACCCAGCGTAGCGCGAAGTGCCTCGACTTCTTCCTTTGTGGCATTATCTCCGAGCAGCAGCTGCGCAGGGTCTCCGGGGGTCAGATAAGTAACTGTAAAGATTACAAATGCGACCGCCAGGACGATGAATATCATCCACAAAATACGTTTCAATACATATTTGACCATGTGAAGATCTCCCTTTTTCCTAAAGAATGGTTAATGTCAGTCCATGTATGCGCCGCCGCTCATGTTGAGCACGGCTCCGGTCATGTAAGAGGACTCCCGGCTTGCAAGGAATGCTATTGCAGGTGCTATGTCATCTCCAGTGGCGATCCTTCCGACCGGGATCTTTGAATTAAGTTCCTGCTCCCGCTCCGGCGTGCGCGGTTCAAGCGTCTTCAGCGCTCCGACTGCGATGCAGTTTGCCGTAAGGCCTTTCCCTGCATACTCCAGGGCGATGGCGCGTGTGAGCGCGACAAGTCCGCCCTTGCCCGTGGCCGCGGAAACACCGTAATCAAAATGTCCACATTTCCAGTCGATGCAGGTCAGATTAATGATCCTAGGAGCTTCAAACCTGAGCAGATACGGGATCATTGTTTTCATGTATATAAAATGTCCGCGAAGGGTTGCCTGAAGCACTCTAAAGAATTCTTCCGGATCAGTATCGTCGAAGGAATTCTTCTCATTGGGGCCGACGCCTGTGGCTATGGCATTTACACAGCCAAAACGGGCGATGGCCTGCTCAGCCATTGCCTTTACTTCTTCAGGCTCTTCTATGCGGCAGAACGCAGCATCGAAATGGTCAAGATATTCAGACGGGATCCTTTCTCTCATCTTGTCAGCCTGCTCGGCAGAATGGGCGAGCAGCATGACATTATATCCCTGCTTCAGCAACGGGATCACAGATGGGTTTGCTATCCCGCAGACAACTATTGTGCGGCCTTTTCCTTCAAACATGGTTATCCCCTTCGGATGTGCAAAAGATGATTTCCGTACCATAGATATTGGTGATTTTACAAGCAAAGCCAAAACCAATATGTCAGTTTATGTTTACAACTTGTATAAAAGTTGTAACTGCCCTTTACAAAAAACGATCCGTATTTTGTTGATTATTGTCATCTGTTTGCAGCCGTTAAATAAAAAAGCCGCACCCAATAAGGCAATGTCATTAAGTTAAGATGACAGTAACAAACCTCCATACCAGAAATGGTATGGGGGTCTTTTTTTCTAAAAAA
>SVDE01000260.1 GCA_015057955.1 Lachnospiraceae bacterium
GGGATTGTAGCCGGATTCAGGCTGCTGGTGCCGAGGTTCGAGGCGGTTTTCGCGTGCGGCGGCTTATAGCTGAGTGGATTTCACCCCGAACCGCCGGGGGTTAGGCTGGATTCAGGCTGCTGAAACCGAGGTTCGGGGTGATTGAAATTATCGGATGTACGCGTGATTGCTGAATAGATCGGAGTATCTTTACTTTTTTGTGATCGGCTCTTAAAAACTTTACATTTTAGGCAAGATATCATAAAATAAGTAAAGATTTCAGGAGGCGATTCGATGATCTCATACGAGGGACTTGAAAAAGCGCTTAAAGAAAAAGGCATAGGGAAAACAGAGCTGTCTGGACAGCTTGGCCTGTCAACCAGAACGGTTGCGAAGATAGGGAAGGGCGAGCGGCTTTCCAGGCGAAGTCTGGAAAAGATAGCAGTTTATCTGGGATTTAAGCCGGACCTTCTTATGCGGGAGGTATCCGGCAATAAGATACTCCAATTGCTTCGCGAAGAAAAAGAGATGAAACTGCCCGGTGGTCTTTACCATGAGCTGCAGGTCAGAATGACATACAATTCCAATCATATCGAGGGAAGTAAACTCTCTGAGGATCAGACCAGGATGATCTTTGAGACGAACACTCTTGATGCAGGAGATGGAATACCGGTGGATGACGTGCTGGAGACGGTGCATCATTTCCGGGCGATCGATTATGTTATCGATATAGCAGAGGATGAACTCACTGAAGATATCATCAAGCATCTGCATTATATCCTGAAGCATGATACAAAGGATTCTACGCTGGGTTGGTTTGCGGTAGGCGATTATAAGAAGCGTGCGAATATGGTCGGCGGAAGGGAAACATCCAAACCGTCAGAAGTGCATGATCACATGAAGGCTCTTCTGAAGCAATATAATTCTAAGGAGCATGTAGCAGTAGAGGACATCATAGAACTGCATGCCGAGTTTGAATTCATTCATCCGTTTCAGGATGGCAACGGCAGGGTAGGCAGGCTAGTGGCTTTGAAGGAGTGCCTTCACCATAATGTGATACCGTTTATCATCGAGGATACAAAAAAGAATTATTACTACAGGGGTCTTTCAGAGTGGAGAAGTGAAAAAGGCTGGCTTATTGACACTTGCCTGGATGGACAGGATACCTTTAAAAGGCTGCTGGATATGCTGGAGATACCATACAAGGATTAAGGCGCCTCGCATAGATCGGAGGTAATATGAAGTTACAAGAGTATAAAAAGCTTATGACAATATTATTTGCAAATAATACCAGGCGGGGTTTTGTCGGATGGCGCGACTGCGGCAGGCTCTGTATGGCTGTGACCGGCGAGCTTGAAGCGGCAAAAGAAGCACTTTGTGCCGAGAACAGATATGCGGATCTGTTTTCATTGGCTAACTGGACTTATGTAAAGTGGAGTAATACGGACAAAGATGATTCTGGTGGGGATACACAGTATTTTTGTGAGTGTGTCTATGATATATGGGAAACCGTTTATATGAATGGAGAATCATGTATTTCCCATGATTCGATGCTTGAAACTATGCTTGAGTATCTGGATGGAAGAGTCCTTGATTATATGGAGGACGACATTTACAAGTTTATCCTGAGACATTTTAAGAATGAGAAGGAACTTGCAAGAAAAGAACAGTTTTTGCTAAAGGTGATGGAGGATATAAAGAAACATCTTCCTGAGCGGGAAATTCTTCAGTACGATTTAGCTGTTAAAGAAGATTATTACGTAAGAGTGATGGCTGATCAAAAGCGACCAATCCGGGAAATAAGGGATTTCCTGAATACCCGTAATGGATATACAAACAGGAAACTATTGGCACAGATAGAACAGGAATACGGAAATTATGATGAGGCAATAGCTATTTACAGATCACAGATAGAAGAACGTCCGGAATCGTATTGGTCAGATGCGCCCAGAAAAGCGCTCATGAAGATTTATCTGCTTCAGGGAAACCAGAAAGCGTATAATGACGAACTTTACAATATGATGTGTGCGCATACAGAAGACAGTAGGTATTATCTGGAATACAAAGCACTTTTTACCGAGGAAGAATGGAAAACAGAGTGGGAAAAGCTCCTGGAGAAATATAAAAACAGGCTGCATTCAATAAACTCATGGCTGAGTTTTGAGGATAGATATGATCTTATAATGAATAATGCTGAACCTGATGACGAGTTTGTCATAGATGCCTACGAGAAAGAGTTATTTGATCTTTATCCCGAAAGATGTTTTCAGGTCCTGGCAAATGCAGCAGATCGTCAGGCACAGAGGTCAAAGAAAAGGCGGGATTATAAGTATATCGCAAGAATACTGAAAAAAATTGCGGCACACCCGGGTGGAAGAGCATTGGCAGCCGAACTTGCAGAAAAATATAGAATGCAATATCCGAGAAGAACGGCAATGATTGATGAACTGAAGAAGTTTTAAAGATAATGTCAATTAATTCCGGGCGGTCCTTGACGGGCCGCCCATTCTTCTTGTTGAGGCAAGTTTCCCAAATCTCGGCGGTGCAGCATGATTTCAAGTGCTTATCGCGGAGATTTGGGAAACATTTCAT
>SVDE01000009.1 GCA_015057955.1 Lachnospiraceae bacterium
GGCAATGGTAGAGAGAATGGCAGATTATCTGCGCAGCCTTCCGGGTATAGACAAAGTTGTCCTGTTTGGCCACAGCAGAGGTGCAACACTGATGACGGCCTTTCAGAATGCTGCTGAAAACGGAATAGATGTTTTCAGAAAAGAGGGGATGGTTGTAAAGTTTCCTGACACAATACCCGGACCTCCCGGTATCGGAGGCGCCAGACCTGAATTCAAGCCGGCAGATGGTATCATGTTAGTGGATGCCAACTGGGGAAACGGAGCAGTTACTCTGTTCAGCCTGGATCCTGCCATCGTAAACGAGGCTGATCCGCGTGTCCTTGATCCCGAACTGGATCTTTTTAATCCCGCAAACGGCTTTACCGAAGGTGGATCCACTTATAGTGACGAGTTCATAGCAAAGTTCCAGAAGGCACAGGGTGAACGGATGAACCGATGCTGATACCCGGGACTTCAAATGTGTTCTTTAACAATAAACTGTACGCGCAGGACGTCAGGCTGCTCAGCCGGACCAAAGGCGCTTACACATTGATAAAAAAGGATGGAGTCAGAACAAAGGAGATCATCCATTCTGTAAGGAGACCTCAGAATGACAGATCATTAACAGGGTTTTACAGAGACGGGATATTTGTGACAACCGTAAGCAGATTTCTGGATTCAAACTGTGTGCGTACTGACAATATGCATTATGATGAAAGCAGTATATATGGGCATGACAGGCGGCTGGGAATTCAGTGCTGTGGAAGGCATACTTGCTAGAGCAACATCTGAAGATAAGACTGTGGCCTTTGTTGAAGGAGCCACACACACTTTCAATCCGGAAAGAGGAGACGATCGGTTCGGTGATACACTCAAGACCACATATGACTATGTCGCAGAGTGGCTTAACAGTAAATACTGATCAGTTACCGCTGTATCAGTTATCAGGAAGAACAGCCGCATACTGCATGTTCTTTTCAGTGATCCACACAACGAACATCAGGATGCAGGAAACGGCATTCATTATGAAAAAAGGTATATACTGCCCGATCTGACGTTCTTTAAATAGAATAAGCCCTATTATTGAGCAGATGATGATACAGACCGTTGACATCCAGGAAGCAAAGTAAGCCCATGGGAACTGTTTATGAAATCTCTTGTAATAATGGATCTCCATCTTCTGCGGCTTTGTAGCGTAATAGATCACACCGGCAAGGGATAAGATGGATGCCAACAGAGAAAAGGTCTGGAAAATATTGACAAAAAACAGAGAGTTCAGGAGAAGCCTTGATGTACCTGCAATGATCTGCAGGCCAAAAGAGACCAGGGCAAACAGGACATTCATGATCTTGTGGAGAATGAACCTTTTTTCCGACATCATGGGCTTGAAATAATTGCCGGTATATACGTATTTAACACGGAAAGCGGTTCCGCCGTCTATACTTTCACTTTTTTCCTCGTATCCTTCGTGATACAGATGTCCCCTTGGCCTGTTGTCTTCTGAACTCATGTATTCTATCCTTTCATTCAGCTTTCAATGCTAAAATCTGAAATAAAATTGCCGTGATCGATAGGGACTTTTGTCTGCACGAATTTCAAAAAAGTATCAAAATATGGAGACTTTGTCCCTCCATTTCTATAGAGACAGTAAATATTAAAATCGAAATTCGTATTAAGCTCTACTATGGATACTTTACCAAGAAAGTGTTTAGGGATCAGCCCCTTATTGATAATGAGGGTTCCACAGCCTTTAAGCGCAAGACTGACCATAGTAGAGTAATTCCGGCATACAAAACTGATGCGCGGCATAAAACCGGCAAGACGTGCCTTATCAGAAAACTCAACTGCACTTCGTGAAAGCATGGACTCAGATTGTCCGTTAACAATAAAATCCTCATCCTTAAGTTCTATCAGATCGATCGATCTCCTTCCGGCAAGCCGGTGATCCAATGGAAGCACCGCAACCATGTGGTCGCTTAAAACAGTAATACTGTCAGTATTGATCCCGTTAAGATGATTAATGTCTGCAAAGACAAAATCATATGGTTCTTTTTTCAGAAAGTCTGCCATAAATCCGTTTTCGCTCATCCTGATATTGATCTCCGGATACTGCTGTTTGAATTCATAGATCAGATCAGGAATACCATAATACTCAGTGATTGGCATAAACCCGATGGTCAGTTCGGCAGACTCTTTTAAGGTCTGGGTTCGAATGGCAGCCAGGCACTGCTGTTTCAGTTCAATGCTCTTCAATGCATAGTCTGTGAATATCTTTCCATATTCATTCAGCTTGACAGTTCTTGTGGAACGTTCAAACAAAGGCACGCCGATCTCATCCTCGATTTTCGACAGATGCTTGGAAAGAGAGGAAATCGACACATTCATATTGATCGAAGTTGTCTGAAAACTGCATGTTTTCGACAGATCGAGAAATTCAGAAAGAAAAATATCATCCATAAACCAATCCCCTGAGAAAAAAGATTTTTTCCTGTATGGAAAAAGTATAACACAAATATGAAATAGTACTATGTTTTTTTGTGCTAAAATTACAAATGATGAAAATTATTATCAGTTAGATTTGTCTAATGATAATAAATTGCATTATGTGAAAGGAGAAGAACATGAAAACGTTTAGATTTGTAAAACCGGCTGCTTTACTGGTGGCGTTGGTCCTTGTGATCGGAGTGCTGGCAGGATGCGGCGGCGGAAGCAATCAGGGGAGCAACGCTGAATCCGGATCGGCAGGCGGTACGGAAGATTCTGATGTAAGCGTCATGGATAGCTCTCGCATAGGATCATCGGACTATGTAAGAGAACAGCTTACCATGGCTGTCGGACCGGCTACTTCACTGACTCCATGGGGAACATCCAACAAGACACCCGGAGCTGTTGAAGTTTATGAAACCTTGTACGGACAGACATACGAGGGAGTTGATTTCCCGATCCTGGCGGATGCTACAAGGGGCGGCAATAATGAAATGGAAATACCCGGATGTGATCATGTTGAAGGGAAAAATGAGTATCTCATTTATATTTGGGATAACATTTATGATCACGCGGGAAATCATGTGACTGCGGATGATGTTGTTTTCAGCTATACCCATCAGTGGAAAGAAGAACTGACCAGTGGCTGGGCAAGCCTGACTGCTGTTGAAAAAGTCGATGATACAACTATCCGGTTCGAATTTTCCAAGGAATTCGGTGTTGGCGATTTTGAACAGTTTTTCACCATGTGCTACATAGTCAGCGAAAAGACATACAACAACAGCAAGTCTCATCTTCTCGACGAGATGGTAGGCACAGGCCCCTATGCCATGCTCAGCTATACGCCTGGTTCGCAGGTTACCCTGGTGTCATATCCGAATTACTGGCAGCAGAACGAGGAATACCGTCCGGCCTCCCAGAGACAGAATGTCAAAAAAATAGTTTACAAATTCATTAGTGAGACTGCTACTACCATTATGAGCCTTAAGACCGGTGAGGTAGATCTTGGAACCAATATCTCAAGAAGCTATACGGCAGATTTTGAGGATAATGGCGAGTATGCATCTAAGTATGATACTACAGTCAGCGGCAGTACCAGTGTTGCCAGCCTGTGGCTGAACTGCAGCGAAGAGAGTGTCTGCAATGATATCAATATGAGACTGGCGATCTATTATGCACTTGATCTTGACGGTATTGTAGCTCTTCTGGGCGGTTATGATGAGCCTGCCAAGGTATGGGCATGCATAACCAATCCCGACTATTATGAAGAATGGGAAGAGATGGAAAACTACAATACATACAGGGGATCACAGCAAGAGCGCAGAGAACTGGTGGAAGGTTATCTTAAAGCTGCCGGATATGACGGATCACCGCTGGTCTATATCTACCAGAGTGATCAGAGCGATATAGCTTCTGTCGTTATCAGTATGCTGACCAGCTATGGCATAGAGGTCGACTCCAGGGGAACTGACCATGCCGGATCTCTTGCGATCGAAGCAGATCCCACAGCATGGGATATTGAAGGCGGCAACTGGGGCGGCGTCTGGAATGTACATGCATGGATGCATGCATATGACTGGGCCAATACTGCTACAGGCGATCACACCGTAAACTACATTTATGATAAGGAGTGGCAGGAACAGCTTGAGCTCTGCCTGACTTATGAAGGTCATACAAAAGAGAACATGACTAAGTATCTTGAGATGCTTTATGACAATGCTTACGGAATCAACCTTTACATACAGCTTCCGATCAGTATCTATCCGAATGACATCGTGTACATGTACACAACGAAGTCACTGGTAGTTCCCGGAGCTTGTGAGTATAAAGAACCGTGATAAGGAAGAACCTGTTTGGATTTTAGAAGAAGGACAACAAAATGTGGAAATATGTACTTAAACGTTTGTTTTGGCTGATCATTATTTCAATATGCGTTGCGATCCTGATTTTCAGTATCATGTGGTTCGTTCCCGGCGATCCGGCTCAGATTATGCTTGCCGGAACAGGAACGCAGGCGGAGATTGATGCGCTGAGGGACAGACTGGGTCTTAGTGATCCGTATCTCGTTCAGCTTGGCAGATTCCTTTACAATGCATTTATCCGTTTTGATCTGGGTGACTCTTATGTATATAAGGTACCCGTGATCGTAGAACTCGGGCACCGTTTCCCCCGTACTCTGATCCTTGGCTTACTGACCATGATCATCAGTTCGGGAATAGGTATTCCCTTAGGCATAAATGCAGCAATGAACAGGAATAAGTTCCAGGATCAGGGCGTTCTGGTCTTTTCCATGATATTTATCTCTGTACCGCAATTCTGGATCGCATTGGAAATGATGATCTTGTTTGCTGTTAAACTCAGATGGCTTCCGACTTCGGGCATAGACAGCTGGAAATGCTGGATAATGCCGGTACTATCCGGCGCGCTAAGCGGTATTGCGATGAATGCCAGACAGTCACGAAGCGCGGTCCTTGAGACTATCAGGGCAGATTTCGTGACTACTGCAAGGGCAAAAGGCGTACGGGAGCAGAAAGTGATCTACAAGCATATGCTGCCAAATGCCTTAATGCCTATTATTAACGGACTGGGCAATACTGTCTGCACAATGGTTTCCGGCTCGGTCATCATTGAAACAGTATTTGCCTTCCCGGGAGTCGGTACATACATGATGTCAGCGATCGGCGGAAGAGACTATCCGGTTGTCAGAGGCTGCGTATTGATGCTTGCCATATTTGCGGCAGTAGTTAATCTGATCGTGGACCTTATCTATGGATATCTGGATCCCCGTATTAAGGCGCAGTATGTGAACTATGGTTCCAGAGGTGCCGGCAGAAAGGGGGCGTCAGCATGAATGAACAGGCTGTAGTCAGCGATGCAGCTGCAAAAGCAAGAAAAAGAAAAAAGAGCATGTTTGTTCAGACGGTAAAGCGTCTGGTAAAGAATAAGGTATCGCTCATAGGTTTTATTATTCTTTTCATTATAATCCTGGCGGTGATCCTGGCTGATGTCCTGGCTCCCTGCGATCCGGAATACATGGATTACGGTGCCATACATGCACTGCCCAGTGCGGCGCATCCATTTGGTACGGATAACCTTGGAAGGGATATACTCTCACGTCTTCTTGTGGGCGGAAGATATTCACTGTCACTTGGCTTTATCTGTGCTTTTGTAAGCCTTTTCGTGGGAGTGTTCTTTGGAAATCTGGTCGGATACCTCGGCGGCAGAGTAGACATGGTTGTCATGCGTCTTTGTGACATATTTGGCGCCATCCCCGGACAGCTTCTTGCCATAGTAATATCCACCGCTCTTGGAAGCGGATTCATTAATACGATACTGGCAATGACAGTCGGCGGCTTTCCGAATGCAATAAGAGGAAACAGGGCGCTTGCGCTCAAGGAAAGGGAGATGGAATACCTCGAGGCAGCACGTGCAATGAACTGCTCCAAGATGAAGATAGTTTTTAAGCATATGATGCCTAATACAATACCCATACAGATCGTAGGAACAACAATGAGCATCGGACATGCCATCATTGGTGCAGCCGGTCTGTCATTTATCGGTCTGGGTATCCAGCTTCCTACTCCCGAATGGGGCGCCATTCTGTCCGGATCCAGAAAGTATGTCATGGATTATCCCCATGAGATGCTGTTCCCCGGACTGGCTATCCTTATAACAGTTCTGGCCATCAATATGATCGGTGACGGATTAAGAGACGCGCTTGATCCGAAGCTTAAGAACTGAAAGGAGGCATGAACAAAATGGCAGAAAACTTTTTGGAAATAAAAGATCTGGTAATAGAGTACACCTCTGATGAAAGTGTAGTTCATGCTGTAAACGGCGTGTCATTAAGTTTGAAAAAAGGTCAGACCTTAGGACTTGTAGGTGAAACCGGAGCAGGTAAGACCACGATCGCAAAGTCGATAATGAGGATTCTCCCGGATCCGCCGTCAAGGTTTGTAGGAGGAACGATCACAGTAGACGGAACTGACATCATGTCACTTCATGAAAGGGAAATGCTGAAGATCAGGGGCAATAAGATAGCCATGATCTTCCAGGATCCGATGACAGCGCTGAACCCGCTGATGCCTGTCGGCAAGCAGATACTGGAGGTCGTGCAGCTCCATAATGATTTCAGTTACAAAGAAGCGGTTCAGCATACCTGCAATATGCTGGAGATGGTTGGCATACCTGCTGTACGAAGCGTGGAGTATCCACATCAGTTTTCAGGCGGCATGAAACAGAGAATAGTCATCGCTATGGCGCTGGCATGCAATCCGGAGCTTCTGCTGGCTGATGAGCCGACTACTGCGCTTGATGTAACAGTTCAGGCCCAGGTCCTGGAAATGATCAAGGATCTCCAGAAGAAACTTGATACATCAATGCTGCTGATCACGCATGACCTTGGGGTTGTTGCAGAGACTTGCGATGAAGTCGCAGTTATCTATGCAGGCCAGATAATGGAATGCGGCAGCAAGGAAGACCTGTTCCTTAGGACAGCACATCCATATACTCTGGGACTGTTCGGATCGCTTCCTAAGCTGGATGATGACTCCAAGAGACTTTCGCCCATAAAAGGACTTCCTCCCGATCCCACAAAAGAGATCGTAGGATGCGCATTTGCTCCCAGATGCCCCAGGGCAGATGAGGCATGCAGAAAATGCAGCATAGAGCTTACCGAGCTTTCACCGGGTCATCTTGTAAGATGTATTCATAGCGGAAAGGAGGAGAGCTGATGGCACTTATAGAAGTAGAGCATCTGAAAAAATATTTTAAAGTTGCCTCCGGCATGAACCACGCTGTTGATGATGTGTCTTTCAAGATTGAAAAGGGTCACACCATGGGTGTAGTTGGTGAATCCGGATGCGGGAAGAGCACTCTGGGCAGAACTATCATCAGGCTCCATGATGCAACATCAGGCATTGTAAGGCTGAACGGAGAAGATATTACTTATGCATCCGGTAAAAGACTCAGAAAGCTGCGTGAACATGTGAGCATAGTATTTCAGGATCCTTATTCAAGCCTGAATCCGAGATTCAGTGTGGAAGAGACAATAAAGGAGCCGCTTGAGGAATCACATAGGTTTTCACGTAAGCAGCTTAACGAGAGAACAGAAGAACTCATGGAAATGGTCGGTATCGAGGAACGCCTGCGTCTTGCATATCCTCATGAAATGGATGGCGGACGCAGACAGAGGGTAGGTATTGCCAGAGCCATAGCATTGGAACCGGAGTTTATTGTATGTGATGAACCTGTATCCGCGCTTGACGTCAGTATTCAGGCCCAGGTCCTGAATCTGCTGATGGACATGCAGGACAAACTTGGTCTTACATATATGTTTGTAACGCATGATCTCTCAGTTGTACGGCACATAGCAGATGAGATCAGTGTAATGTACCTCGGCCAGCTGGTTGAAACAGGTCCCACAAAAGAGATCTTTAAGGAGCCGAGACATCCTTATACAAAAGCACTTCTTTCAGCAATACCGTCGATCGACATCCTGCATCCGATGCAGAGGGTCCAGCTGATGGGCGAGATAACATCAGCGATAAATCCCAAACCGGGCTGCAGATTTGCTCCGAGATGTCTGTTTGCTACAGAGGCGTGCAATCAGCCGCAGCAGTTGGAAGAGATCGGAACAGATCATTTCGTATCCTGCTGCAGGCTGAGTGAGATTTAAAAGTAATTAACTGCCTTCAGGCAGAAAAAAAAAAGGAGATTGTATTATGAAGAAGTTTTTAGCTATTCTGATGGCGACGGTCATGGTATTCGCGCTTGCAGCCTGCGGAAGCAACAATACTGCAGCAACTACAGAAGCGCCAAAAGGCGACGCTGAGACCTATACCTATACTGTTGACACAGGAAACTACAAGAATGTATGGACTCTGGCTCTTAACGCAGACGGCTCCTATACTCTGACAGAGCATAACGGACTTCTGGATGTGGATACAGAGCATGCAGGTAAGACTTTTACCAAGGATGGAGACAAGATCGCATGCGGCCCATGGGATGATCCCACGGGTGTTCCTGATTTCTGCGAGGCGGACGGCTCTATTACCTGGCAGGTCAAAGGTGACACTATTGAGCCGTTCATCGATCTGAGCAATGCATCAAAATTGATCGGAACTTATGTTTATGAAGAAGACAGAGGCGACTTCGTAATGAAGTATACTGTTGAACTGAAGCCTGACTGGTCATGGTCGATCGAGATCTTCCACGGACTCAGCGGCGGCACTCAGGTTATCACAGGAGATACATTTGAAGAACTCAGTGATACTTCATTCAAGACCGGTCCCCGTGAGATCACAGCTGAGGAGAGAGATTTCTTTAATGAGGACGGATCCTGTGTATGGAATATCGTAGGGGAAGGCCTGGTCAAGCCCGAAAATGAAAATCCCAATGCAGGAGGCGCAGCAGGCAGCATTAATCCCGGAAAGTACACATTCCTTGATCAGACTCCTATGGGTACGAGTACTTGGGAAATTGGTCTGAACGGAAGCGGCAACGGACATATAACCGTCGTTGAAGATAATATTGAATATTCATTTGACAGCTGGAAAGATAATGGCGATGGCACAGTAAGCACCAGCGCACTCACTCCGCTTCCCGAGCACATCCCCGGATGGATGGGAGAAGATGGATCAGCATGCTGGAAGATCAATGCTGACGGAACATGTGAGCCTGTTGAAGCCAAAGCAGGCGTCGAGCCCGGAAAGTACACCTATCTTGATGAGACCCCTATGGGCAGCAAGACATGGGGAGTCGGCATTTTCGGAAATGGCGGCGGCATGATCGAACTTACCGAAGGCGAAGGCGAACCGGTACGTTATGACTTTGACGCATGGGTAGATAATGGCGATGGAACAGTTACAACAGGAAAATTCATAAACGGAACAGAAGGCCTCATGCTGCCTCCTTGGTTTGCAGAAGATGGTACTGCAACATGGAAGATCAATGCTGACGGAACATGTGAGCCTGTTGAAGAAAAAGCATCAGCTGTTAACCCCGGAAAATACACCTATATTGACGAGACTCCTATGGGCAAAGAAACATGGGGAGTAGGTATTTTCGGAAATGGCGGCGGCATGATCGAGCTTACCATGGGTGACGGAGAACCGGTACGTTATGACTATGACGCATGGGTAGACAATGGTGATGGAACTGTTACTACCGGCAAATTTGTCAACGGAACCGATGGTGTGAATCTTCCTCCGTGGTTTGAGGCAGATGGATCATGCACCTGGAGACTCAATGCGGATGAGACATGTGAACCTGTTAACAAATAATACTATTGACTAAGGAGTAAATAATGAGCGTAGTTGATTATTCCAGCCAGCATGATGTATTGCTGTTAGATGAAGATGGAACAATGCGCCCAATGGATGAACCATATCATCTTGCTGCCAAGATAGCGCCAAATACATGGAGCGTGGTAAGCGATGGAGATCTGACTTATCTGCTGGTCGGTGATGAGGATACCCTTGTTATTGATACCGGATGCGGAGCAGGTGATCTCAGAGCGTTCATGCAGACACTGACAGATAAAAAAGTGTGGAGAGTGGCTAATACTCATGACCATTTTGATCATACTGCCAACAACTGCAATTTTGATCTTGTCTATATGGCTAAGGAAGGGGTCGGCAAAGCCGGCATCCCCTTCCGAAGCTATTCGGAATGCATCATCCCTACGGATTATCCGATAGAAGTGATCGGTGACGGATATAAGTTCGAATTGGGTAACCGCGAGATTGAAGTCATAGCACTTCCGGACCATGCTGCCAGCAGTCTGTTGTATCTTGATAAGGGTGCAAGAATATTGTTTGCCGGAGACGAGCTGACTGATCATGGAAAGGCTTTAAACGGCACCGTTGAAAACTGTGCAAAACAGATGCTGAGGCTCATGGGTTACCGCAGTCAGTTTGATTGGATATGCTGCGGATCTGACGCAATGATCAGTGCAGAGTATGTTGAGAGATATCTGGTATGCGCAGAATACATACTGGCCGGACATGAGGGGCATCCGATGGGGCCGGGGCCTGGTAAGGATGATAAGCACAGGGATGTACTTCCTGTTGGACCAAATGGGGAAACAGTATATGAAAGGCAGAAACCCAGAAGGACTGACATGGGAGGCGGAAAACCCGGTGGTCCGGGACCCGCAAAACTAATGATGGAGTATGCCGGATGTTACATTATTTATGATCCTGAAAAGATCAGATGATCCGGATATCATACTTGAGCAGGCAAAATCTCCACTTGTGGATGAGTAAAATGTTTGAAAACGGCTTATCCTTTCACCGGTGGAGATTTTGTCATTATTTGTTTCAGCGTTGAAATAATGGTAAATGAGAGGGGATCCGTTGAACACTTTAAAATATAAGAACTTACTTTCACCATACAGGATCGGGAACCATATCATTAAGAACCGCATGATAGCCACAGCATCCATGCCATTTGTCAATCTTGGCCCGGAAAAGTACCCGAATGAATCGTTTATAAGGAACCATATTGACAAGGCAAAGAATGGTGCGGGCATAGTTGTTTTTGGTGATGTAATGGCGCCTAACCGCCCTGAACGACCAATGGACACGATGGACCCTGAAGAGATCATGCAATTCAGACTCAATAATCCCAATGAGTTCAATCCCGACAAAGGGTGGCTGGCAAATTCCGGACGTCCGATCCGTTTTGATATCCTTACCGGAGCATGTCAGAATATCCTGTCCAATATGGTTGAGGCAATCCATTTTTATGGGGCAAAGGTATTATTAAAACTCAGGGTCGAATCTCCCCGCGGATTTGATGTGAGTTCAGGAAACTCTGAGGATAAAACTGAGATTGGTTCCGGCGGAGCCATGAAACGGGGGCGTGAGCTGACAAGAGAACAGCTTATGGGTGTTATCGAAGAGTATGGATTCCAGTCTGTTCTTGCAAAGGAAATGGGGTTTGACGGGGTATACGTACATATGGCCTACGGCGGACCGTTGACCGCAAGACTTTTGTCTCCGCTTACAAACAGAAGAACAGACGAATTCAGCGTGGAAACATTTGAAAACCGTACCAGATTTGCCATAATGGCGCTTGATAAGATCAGGGAAAGGTGTGGAAAAGACTTCATTACTTATGCGATAATCAGCGGGGAAGAACCTGAAGGAGGCTACACTGAGGAAGACCTGATCGAGTTCGCAAAACGTTTTCAAGGACATCTGGACATGCTTCATCTGAAAGGAAAGAGAAATGACCTTTCCCATCCCACCGGGTTTACAAAGGAGAAATATCCATTCCTTGAATATGCAGAAGCAGTAAAAAAAGCTGCACCGGACCTGGCAGTTGTTGCAAACGGCGGCTTTAATGATCTGGATGATGCAGAGAATGTCATCTCCTCAGGTAAGGCTGATTTTGTCGGAATGGGCCGGGCTTGGATCTGTAATGCAGATTACGGAAAACTGGCGTATGAAGGCAGAAATGAAGATGTGGTCCCATGTCTGAGATGCAACAGATGTCATGTCAGCAGTTATTACAGACCATGGACCAGCGTCTGTGCCGTAAACCCTAAATGGGGCATGGAACACAGGATGCATTATATGCTGAAGCCGTCTGAAAAAAAGAGAAAGCTGGCTGTCGCAGGCGGTGGCGTGGCAGGGATCGAAGCCGCGCTGACAGCAAGCGGACTGGGTCATGATGTCACTCTTTATGAAAAGTCAGATTCTCTGGGCGGCCTGCTGAAACTGTACTGTGAGGCTTCTTTTAAATGGCCGTATAAAGAATATCTGGATTACCTTCTGAGGAAAGTAAAAGAATCCGATATAAAGGTTTTGACAAATACTGCTGCAACAGCTGAGCTGATAAGAGAAGGCGGATATGACGATCTGATCCTTGCAATAGGATCGGAGGCAAAGATCCCTGATATCACAGGCATAGACAGCATGGATGTAACTTATGTTGCTGACATATATGGGCATGAAAGTGAATTAGGAAGAAATATTGTAGTAGTAGGCGGCGGACAGGCAGGAGTAGAAGCCGGAATGCATCTGGCTGAACTGGGACATGAAGTGAAAGTGCTTGAGAAATTTCAGATCCTGGCTAAAGATGCTCCTCCGCTGCAGTTTTATTCCATGTTCAAAGAAGCATGGGAGAACACTCCCGGGTTTACAGGAATTACAAAAGCAGAGTGCATAGCGGTATCTCCGGAAGGTGCCAGATACATTGATGAAAACGGTGACGAAAAGACCGTCGCTGCAGACAGCATTGTGATCGCCACCGGCAGGGTGCCGCTCAGCGAAGAAGTCATGAGCTTTGCAGATCTGGGCATAAGGATCCATACGATAGGCGACTGTCATCTTATAGGTGATATCCAGACTGCTGTGCGGAGCGGCTTTGGAGCTGCAATTGATATATGAAAATATACCACGAAAGGAAAACACATTATGTGCTTATTAATGGCAGGAGCAGGTAAAGCACTGATCGATTATCCGGAAGATATCTTCCCATTTCGGGAGGGAAAGGATACGTGGACCGGCATTCATGACGTGCCCTGCGTAAGGGTTTTGATCATTGATGCCAATATAAGATTTGCATATGTGTCTGTAGAAGCGGTAGTGCTTGATGGGGAAACAACCGGAAAGATCCGCGAAGCTGTTTCTGAAGCAGGCGGTATTCCCTCAGAGAATATCTGGATTTCTTCTACACACACGGTCTCGACACCGCATTTCTTTCCTGTAGAGCATAAGACGGGTGAAGAGAACCCTCTTGGAATCCTGATGAATGAACATTTTGTCCGGGCAGCTGCAGAAGCAGCCCGAATAGCTGAAAAACGGGTTAAACCGGTAAGGGCAGGATATGCCCAGGGCTATTGCACGGTCAATACCAATCGCATGATACCTACAAATGAAGGTTGGTGGATCGGAAATGGTGAAGAATTTCCTTCTGACCACAGTGTGCCTGTGATCAGGCTGGATGGCGAGGACGGGATTCCGGTCGCCATTATCTATAACTATGCATGTGAATTGTCCGTAATGGATAACTCAATCATGAGAGATGGCGGCAGACATGTGACTGCAGATCTGGCAGGAGCGGCATCCTCGTTTGTTGAAGCTGAATATGGCAATGATCTGGTAGCGGTGTTCATGCCAGGACCTTCAGCTGATCAGGGACCGGTTTACAGATCGCTAAGGATCGAGAGAAGGAAGAACGGCGGATATAACCAGACAGATCTGCAGGATGATGGCTGGCTGCTTCTGGAACAGGCGGGAAAGCGTCTGGCAGAACAGATCATAGTAGCAACTGAAAACGCTGAATGCAGTATAAACACTCTTTCTGCCGAGGCATACTGCAAAACATACCGGCTTCCCGGTCAGCAGCTTCGCGGACTGCCCAATCCTCTGCACGCGCCGATAAAAGAGTGGAAGTCTGCCCCTGCGGAAGACCGTACAAGGAGCGTGGAGATAATGATCCTGAATGACACCGTTATCATCTCAGCAGGAGGCCTGAGCGCCTCAACCGCCATGCATATCAAAGAGACCTCTCCGTTCCTGCGGACGATAATAACAGAATCTGTTTCAGGAAGGGCAAAGAAACTTCCTACAGACGGAGCGAAGGGGCTGGCAGATGAGATATCCTATGAAAGGGGTACGGTACATGCCAAAAATTCGGAATTTGGTAAAGGCGCGGCGGAAATACTTGTATCTTCTCTGATAGATTTCCTGAAAGAACTGAAATCTATCCCGAACTCATCTGAAGACGCAGATCAGTGAACTATAAAAACAATCATGGAAAAGGATGATTGAATTCGGATATGCAAAAATGTGTGTCACCGGGCGGGAGACCGCCCGGTTTTTTTGCTTACTTTTTCCTAAATTTGCACAAGAAAATGATGTTTGATGACACATGTTATGACGGTTCCTTTTGTATTATATAAACGGATGAATAATAAGAAGGAAGATTATTGAATTAGCATAAATTTAAAGTATAATAAAATAGAATAATTGTACATTTTTAATACAGGATAAAAATGAAATCTGAGAAAAACCCTGCCGGGCGCAGAAAAAACAGAAGTGTTCTGGAAAAATACAATGGTTCAAAACTGGGATGGCTGCATGATGTGATCTTCCTGGTTCTGGCCGTTGCGGTTATTTTCTGCATTTTCAGATTCTGCATTGGATTTTCCCTGGTAGGCGGCGACTCCATGAGTCCGACGCTGATCGACGGAGACATAGTGGTATTCAACCGAATGAACGATGACTACAGACCGGGACACATATTTCCATGAGAGTGCCTTCAGGGGATTATTACGTAAAAAGGATAATTGCTACAGGCGGAGATGTGGTCGATCTGGATAACGGCCGTATCCTTGTCAATGGGGAATACCTCGAGGATGACTGGGGATACGGGCAGACAATGGAAGAGAGCGGCGCGGTGATCTATCCCTATACTGTCCGGGAAGGAAATGTTTTTGTACTTGGCGATAACCGCACTGTTTCAATGGACTCAAGGACTTTTGGCGAGGTTAACCTCCACCAAATAAAAGGCAGGATAATTCTGCAGATCGGGACCGGAAACCATGGCAGATTATTTATAAAGGCGATTAGTAATGAATAAATTTAACATGATCAAAACGATCCAGCTGGCGCTGGTAATAATACTTGCAATTGCAGCCCTTCTGGTTGTATTTCTGAACCGGGAGGTCTATTCCCTGATAGGTTCCGATGCGGGAGTCAGGATAATAGCTGTGTTTTTATGGGTAGTCCTGGGATTGTCATTTGCATTTCTTTATTATGATTTCCGCTCCTATACAACCATGAAAAGGGAAAATGCCGAACTGGATAATGCAGTTTATTCAGACGCTCTTACAGGCATTGCCAACAGATACAGCGTGGACGCGTATCTCGGCCAGTTTATCGGAAAACCGCTGCCGGGAGATCTGGGCTGCGTCACATTGGAACTTGTCAATCTCTCAGATATTAATGCAAGGCTTGGGCATGCGGGCGGAGACGAAGCAATTCAGGACTTTTCAGAAATATTGCAGCAGGCTGCAAATGGTGTCTGCTTTATAGGAAGGAACGGAGGAAATAAGTTTCTTGCCATATTCAGGGACTGTTCTTCGCGCAGGATCGACGGTTTCCTTGATTCCGTAAAGGAACTTAATGACGAACATAACCGTCTTAAGCCGCAGTCCGCCATTGAATATAAGGCCGGTGCCGCATTTGATGAGGGTGATGACATACATACCGTCACGGAACTTGTGGTCTTATCGGACCGCAGAGCCCATAAAGGCTGAAAGACATGGAAAAACTTGATCAGACATATCTTAATAACCTGGTCTCAAAGGCACGGCAGGGAAGCAGCAATGCTTTCGCCGAGCTTTTTATGGCTGCATATAAAAGACACCGGATGTATCTGTCGTATATGTATGATGACAGCTCAGATCTGAATGAAGCGCTAAAAGAGACTTATGTCAGGATCCTTAAAAACATGCCGGGCCTTGCCCGGAAAGTGCTTTTCATGCCATGGAGCTGCAGGATCGCGTTCAGGATCTAGAAGGATGCCGGCATCTACAGCTGCGAATATACAGGTATGGCGCATGTCATTGATGCAGAAGGCAATGATGTAACCGATCAGTTTGCTGTATCAGTGGCAGCAGGTTTCAGCCGGAGGATGGTGAGACCCAGTCGGAAGTTCAGCCTGAGCCGGAAGTGCCTCAGGAGATCACCACGGATGAGGATCCGAAACAGGGTCAGATAGTGATAGATGACAACACCGGAGAGGCTGAGATAGTCGATATAGAAGATGAAGAACTTCCGTTGGCTCCTGCACGTCCAGGATACTGGGCACTTGTAAACCTTCTGCTCGTACTTGCCACTGTATTTGCACTGTGCCTTATCATTGTGGAATATTTCCTTACGAGAAAGAAGAAAGAAACGGATGAAGAGCCGGAATCCGAAGCATATGACAGAGATGATCAGAAAGAGGATGAGTCTTCCGATAAGAGGATCAGCCTTAAGGTTGTACTGCTGGGATTGATCCCTGCGATCGGTTCAGTCATCGCGTTCCTTCTTACAGAGGATATGACTAATTCCATGAGAATGGTCGACTGGTGGACAATACTTATGGTTGTGATCTTTGCTCTTGAAGTGCTTCTGCTTATTTTTGGAAGAAGACGAAAAGAGCAGGAAGAGTCTGTTGCAGAAGATGACAAAAACTCTTAAAATACTATGAAAATTAATGTGCAATAAAGAAAAGGGGCGGATTCCTGATGAAACAGAACAGGAAGAATAATACAGCGGTCATTGCGATAGTTGGCAGCCTGATCATTGCGGTCATACTTGTCGTCGGAACCATCTGGATGGGTGCTCGTGCCAGGCGCGATACAGAAGAGTCTGTCAGATCTGTAAGCTTGCTTTATCTGGATGAGCTGGCAGGACGCCGTGAGCAGGTAGTAGAGGGAAACCTTCAGGAGAAGATCCATACGATACAGGTAGCCATTGAGCTGATGGATGATGAGGACCTGAGCGACAAGACGCATCTGGAAGATTATCAGACGCGCATGAAGAAGCTCTACAATCTGGATAAGTTTGCATTCGTGGATACAGACGGACTGATCTATACCTCGACAGGCATTGAAGACAACATAGATGAATACAGCTTTGACTATCGCTCGATCTCTGAGCCTGAGATCTCCATTTTCGATTCTGACAGCATGGAAAAGCGTGTTGTCATTGCAGTTCCGATAAGTATTCCGTTTCAGGGGAAAACTCTGTCAGTATGCTTCATGTCCATTGACATGCAGGAGATGCTGGAGGGCATCTCCCTGACGACCAACACCGGAAACGCAACATTCTGCAATATCTATACGGAAAGCGGTGCTGCTCTTACTGACTCGGTGCTTGGCGGTCTGGCAATGGAGGATAACCTTCTGGATGCGATGAAGATCGCAGTTTTTGAGGCGCCTTATTCTTACGATGCTTTTGTTCAGGAATTCCAGTCCGGAACACGCGGCGTTGTTTCTTTTACATTTAATGGCATTCGTGAGACACTGACATATATCCCTGTACGCGGAACTACCTGGCAGCTCACATATCTGATCCGCGAGAGTGTGATCGGTGAGCGTATAAGTTCAATTTCTGAAGGAACAGTAATAAGAAGCATTATTCAGTCTGCGTTGACCGTCATTGCCATGCTTCTTATGTTCGGCTTTATTTTGGGCCAGACCAAAAGGAACAACAAATTGCTGCTGGCTCAGGAGACTGCAGAAGCAGAAAACCGTGTAAAGCAGGAAGAATTGGAGCACCGTCTGGCTCTTCAGGAGCAGCTCTTGAATGAAGAGCGCCGGCGCAAGCAGCAGGATAAGATGATCACTGCTCTTGCTGCGGACTACTGGAGCGTTTATTATCTGGAGCTTGATAAAGATTCAGGTGTATGTTATCAGGCGCACAGTGATCTGGATTCACCGGGCTTCAGTGTCGGTGAACATTTCCGATACCTCCAAGCTGTCACCGCTTACGCGAACCAATACATTACTGATGAATACCGGGAGGAGTTTTTACATTTCATCCAGCCGTATTCCATCCGCGAGGGACTGCAGCACCAGCGTGTCATCTCTTACACTTATATGGTAAGGCGTCACGGAAAAGAGAGCTATGAGACAGTACGCTTTGCCCGGGTTTACAACGAAAACGATACGGACAGAGAGCATATCGACAGCGTAGGAGCCTGCTTTGTAGATGTGGATGAAAACACCCGCAGCCAGATTGAGCAGCAGCATATGCTCAGCGACGCACTGACGGCGGCAGAGGAAGCCAACAAGGCTAAGACTGCTTTTCTGTCCAACATGAGCCATGAGATCCGAACGCCGATGAACGCGATCATCGGTCTGGACAGCATTGCTCTTAACGATCCGGATACGCCGCCCCAAACGCGGGAATATCTGGAAAAGATCGGCAGCTCAGCGGAGCATCTTCTGGGGATCATCAATGATATTCTGGACATGAGCCGCATCGAGTCGGGACGTCTTACTTTGAGAAATGAGGAGTTTTCTTTCCCGAAGTTCCTTGAAGCGATCAATACAATGTTCAGCGGACAATGCCAGGACAAGGGGCTGGAATATCATTGCCATATAAATTCCGAGATAGATGACTACTATATCGGCGACAACATGAAACTGAGGCAGGTCCTGATCAACATTCTCGGAAATGCGGTCAAATTTACACCGGAGGGAGGTAGGGTGTCTCTTGAGGTGGAGAGGACTGCGCAATTTGACGGAAAATCTTCGCTTCGCTTTACGGTCTCGGATACAGGTATCGGGATGAGCAAAGATTATCTTCCGCGTATTTTTGATACTTTTTCCCAGGAAGACTCTTCAACAACGAACAAATATGGCAGCACAGGCCTTGGGCTTGCCATAACAAAGAGTATTGTTGAGATGATGAACGGTCATATCGAGGTGGAAAGCGAAAAAGGCGCAGGAACTACATTTACAGTCACTGTGACTCTTGCAGACTCGGGAAGGACGGGCATGCAGGGAGAAGAAGAAGTCCATCCCGGAGAAATGACCGTGCTGATCGTGGATGACGACCCTGTCGCGTGCAAACATGCTCAGCTTGTTCTGGAAAAGGCCGGCATCGCCTCAGAACTGGCAAGCTCCGGAGCGCAGGCCCTCGAAATGGTCAGGCTGCGTCATGCCAGGATGGAGCCTTACAATCTGATTCTTGTAGACTGGAAAATGCCTGAAATGGACGGAGTGGAGACCACACGTCAGATCCGTGCGGAAATAGGTCACGAATCCGCCATCATCATTCTTACGGCATATCGCTGGGAGGATGTTCTGGAAGAGGCCCTTCAGGCCGGGGTGGACAGCTTCCTGCCCAAGCCGCTTTTTGCGGCCGCTGTTTTGGAAGAGTTCAAATCCGCGCTGAAGAAAAAGGATATTCCGACTAAAAAGAAGCAGGCTAAGGCAGATCTGGCCGGAAGGCATATCCTTCTGGCAGAGGATGTAGACGTGAATGCAGAGATCATGCAGATGGTTCTCCAAATGAGGGATATGAAAGCAGAACGGGCAGAAAACGGAAAGAAAGCGCTGGAAATGTTTAGCAAACATCCGGAGGGCTATTACGATGCGATCCTGATGGACCTGCGCATGCCGGAGATGGATGGTCTTGAGGCCACCCGCGCCATTCGTGCAACTGATCGTTCTGACGCAAAAACCATCCCGATCATTGCATTGACGGCAAACGCCTTTGATGAAGACGTTCAGCGCAGCATGCAGGCGGGTCTAAACGCCCACCTGTCCAAACCGGTTCAGCCTGAACTGCTGTTTGGAACTCTGGAGAACCTGATCAGATCATAACTGGTTTACTGTACTGAACGTTTTTCCTGTATCTCTTTCAGCTTATCTTCACGCCGCTGCTTGAGAGCTTCTGTATCCTTCGGCTTGATATCACCGGATTTAGTGAGCGCGATCTTGGTAAGAGTAGGACCAAGCAGCTCATAGACAAGAACGGCAAAGAGCGTCAGGTTGCGTATGAATGAACCAACCTCTCCCATTGTCTGTACCGCGGTAAGAGACATTCCGAGTGCGACACCGGCCTGGGGAAACAGGGTTATTCCCAGGTATTTTGTAACTTGAGGAGCGCAGTGAGTCAGCTTTGAACTGAGGGAAGCTCCTGTATATTTGCCCAGAGCGCGTACCACGATATAGACCAGACCGATCAGGACCACAAAAATATCTGAGAACACATCAATTCTTAGGGCGGCGCCGCTTAATACGAAGAACAGGCAGTAGAGCGGCGCGGTCCATTTCTCCGCACGTTCCATCATGTCTTCCGCAATCGGGCATGCGTTACAGAAAACTGTTCCAAGCATCATGCATACAAGCAGGGAGGAGAAGCCTATCCTAACGGCGCCAAGCTCGATCTTGATCATGGACAGGGCAACAGTGACCATAACGCCGCTGACTATAAAAATGAGGCGGTTTTTGTTGGAATGAAACCATCTCTCAAGACCTGCGAGCACTAACCCCAGGATGCTTCCGAGTATCAGTGAACCGATTATCTCTATAAGCGGATTAAGAACGATCCCGAAGATGTCTATGTCGCCGCCCATTAAAGCTCTGGCAACGCCTGAAGCAATGGCAAAGCAGATCAGCGCGATCGCATCATCAAGGGCAACTACCGGAAGAAGTATCTCTGTAACGGCACCTTTAGCCTTAAACTGGCGGACTACCAGAAGCGTGGCTGCGGGCGCGGTAGCTGAGGCAATCGCACCAAGGATGATCGCAGCAGGAAGAGTGATCTTGTCAGGTATGATAAAGTGAACGATTATCAGGATACCGGTGACAAAAAGAACTGCGACGAGTGCCTCTGCAAGGCCGATGATCACCGCTTTGCGGCCGATCTTTTTCAGCTTTGGCAGCATGAATTCAGTACCGATCGCAAAAGCAATGAAGCCCAGAGCCAGATTGGAAAACAGGGCAAGGCTGTCTACTTCTTCATAACTGGTAAAGCCAAGGCCCGGAATCCCGAGCCTTCCGAGGAAGAAGGGCCCTATGAGTATGCCTGCAACAAGATAAGCTGTAACGTCAGGCATGTTGAAAGATTTAGTCACGCGTGTTGCAAGTACGCCGATCACCATTGCAACCGCTATGGAAATAAACATTGTCATAGATTTATCACCTCAAAAAAATGGCTGCGGCTTTTCAGGTCGCAACCAGGGTATTTTACTGCTGCTTTTCTTTCATTGCAAGTAAAAAAATAGATGGAGTATAATATCTGAAACGCTGATTTAAATGAGGTCGAGACATGTGTAACGATTGCATATGCATAGGAACTGCGCTGGTAGATTCCATAATAAAAGGGTTTGATCCGGATCCGGTATCAGCATCAGGCTTTCGCGCTGATTCAGGTTCATTGAACCCGGGCGGTGAAGCGGTAAACGGATCGATAGCTGCCGCAAAGCTTGGCATGAAAACATCGATCCTCTGCCATCTTGGAAATGATGGCGCAGGTGAGCTTGTCAGGCTGACTCTTGAGGAAAACGGAGTGGATACGCAGCTGATAGTGCGCTCAGATGAACATGCCACTCCTGTGACCACGATGTTCGTAAATGAGGATGGCACACGAAAGTCGATCACCAACAGTGCCCACCGCTATAATTTTCATCCTGAAAGATATGTTTCCTGTCTGGCTGATACAAGGGCAGTCATCTTAGGTTCGCTTTTCCGGGCTCCGTTTGATGACCCTGAGATAATCCATTCTGTTCTGAGCGCTGCAAAAGAGCATGGAACTCTGACTGTGGCTGATACCAAACTTCCGAATTTTATTTTTCTTAAACTTGCAGACATCGCACCGTCGCTTCCGCTGATCGATTACATTACGCCTAATGAAGACGAGGCAAAGTATTATACAGGAAAGGAAGAACCGGAAGAAATGGCGGATGTCTTTCTGGATGCCGGCGTGAAGAATGTGATCATAAAGCTTGGAGGGCGGGGCTGCTTCTTTAAAAATGCTAATGGATCGATCGCCTTACCGGCTTATGAGATAAATGCAGTTGATGCGACCGGAGCAGGTGACAACTTCATTGCAGGTTTTGTCTGCGAGCTGCTGCGCGGGGCAGATGTATCCGGCGCCCTAATGTTTGCAAACGCATGCGGTGCTATTTGCACAGGGGCAGTCGGAGCCGGGACCGCACTTAAGAACAGGGAACAGGTGATGTCATTTATAAATGACCGAAGGTATGACAATTGAAGCAGATTGACTTTAGACACGGAAAGATCGGATACAATATCCTTATGACTGCGCTTCCTCTTTTGGTAGCGCAGGTCATTACTTTGCTATACAGCATAGTTGATCGTATCTATATCGGCAGGATGGGCGATTACGGAACGATAGCTTTAGGCGGCATAGGAATCTGCTTCCCGGTCATTACTATCATCACAGGGATCACAAACATGTTCGGAATGGGCGGTTCGCCGCTCTTTTCCATGGAGCTGGGAAAAGGCAGGCCGCAGAATGCGGAAAAGATAATGAACATAGCCGCATTCATGCTGTTCTGGTCAGCTATCATAATTACCATAGCTGCAGAGGCGACAGCGCAGCCGTTGCTAAGGCTCCTCGGCGCATCGGATAACAATATAATATTTGCACTTCCATACCTCAGGATATATCTGATCGGCACCATATTCAGCATGGCAGCTACCGGCCTGAATCCTTATGTAAATGCGCAGGGATTCCCGGGCATAGGCATGTTCACAGTTGTTATCGGAGCTGTCCTGAACATAGCTCTTGATCCGGTATTCATATTTGTATTCGGCATGGGAGTAAGTGGAGCGGCACTGGCAACAGTCATCTCGCAGGCAGCATCGGCTGTATTTGTGGTAGTTTTCCTGATCGGAAAAAAGAGCGACCAGCGGCTGAAGCTGATCAGTTTCAGGGAATTTATAGAAAACAGAAAGATCGCCGGCAATATCTGCAGTCTGGGATTGGCGGTCTTTATCATGCAGAGTACCAATTCACTGGTAAATATTGTCAATAATAAACTTCTTGCGTTATTCGGTGGAGATATTTACATTTCGATCCTCACGATCGTTGCCAGTGTAAGGCAGATCATGGAAGTGCCCATACATTCGATCGGGGAAGGAACTTCTCCGACCATAAGCTTTAACTATGGAGCACTGCGTCCCGATCACATGAGCAAGGCGATGCGCATCATGATCATATCAATGATCATTTATACAGCAGTCAGCTGGGCAGCAGTATTTATCTGGCCGAGCTTTTTCATATCCATATTCACTTCGGATCAGGCATTTATTGAAAAGGCTGTTCCGGCACTGCATATATACTTTTTCGCTTTTATATTTCAGGCACTTCAGACCTGTGGGCAGACGGTATTCAAGGCGCTGAATAAGAAAAAGCATGCCATTTTCTTTTCAATATTCAGGAAAGTGGTGATCGTTGTGCCGACCGCTCTTCTGCTTACACTGGTCTTTAACATGGGTGTGAACGGCGTTTTCATCGCAGAGCCGGTCTCAAATGTGATCGGCGGAACGGCCTGTTTCGTAACAATGCTTCTTACAGTGATCCCTGAGATCAGGCGGATGAGGGATAATTGATGACAAAAGCCCCATACGCTGTCATACCTTAAATAACATTGTGGAATCTTTTCATTATGACGGATATAATGGAAGCATTAAGAGAGAATTGAAAAAGAGGTTTGATAAATGGCTGCGATTGGAACTAAAAAAGTCGGAAAGGATCTGACGGAAGGTCCGATATTAAGAAAACTGGTTCCGTTTGTTCTTCCGATAGTTCTTGCAAATCTGGTACAGCAATTATACGGCATAGTCGACCTGATAGTGATCGGCAAGTTCATGGGACCGACAGGTACGGTTGGTGTGTCGGTCGGAGGAGAGATAAATGACATTATCCTGCCTCTTGCAGGTGCATTTGCTTCTGCCGGACAGATACTGATCGCGCAGCTTGTCGGTGCAAAAGCCGAGAAGAAAAAAGAAAAAGCCATCGGAACGCTGCTGTCACTCATGCTGTTTGCGGGTCTGTTCATAATGGTTGTAGTGCTGGCGCTCCATTCAGTTTTCTTACGGATGCTAAGCTGTCCTGCAGAGGCATATGGGCAGGCAGTGAACTATATGATCATCACTGCATTCGGCATTCCTTTTGTAATGATGTATAACGCCGTCTGCGGAGTCCTGCGCGGAATGGGCGAGTCTAACAGGCCATTCATTTTTATCTGTATTGCTGCTGCTGCAAATATCGTCATGGATATCATCCTGGTCGTTCCGTTCCACATGGAAGCGGCCGGAACAGCCATAGCAACACTTATCTCCCAGATGGCATCATTTGCGGCTGCATTTATATTCATGTATCAGCGGAGAGAACATTTTGGATTCAAGCTGTCGCTGTCATATCTTAAGATAGACGGTGAATCTCTTAAGATCATTCTGAAACTCGGCATACCTCAGGCAGTCCGTTCCATGTTTGTACGGTTTTCAATGTTCTACGTAAATTCGAGCATCAACTCTTACGGACTGGTCGTTTCCGCAACAAACAGCGTGGGCAACAAGCTGATGAGCTTCCTGGAGCTTTACAGTTCAAGCTTCATGTCTGCATGCTCGGCAATGGTCGGACAGAATCTTGGTGCAAAAAAACATGACCGTGCGCTAAAAATGGTATGGTATTCTCTGGGTATTACAATTGGGATCGCAGCTGTGGCAGCCGCATTGCTGTTCTTCTTCCCGAGTCAGATGTACGGCATATTCACAAATGATCCCGCAGTCATAGAACTGGGACATGTATATATCCAGATGCTGATGGTCCATCTGTTCTTTTCAGCATTCATTGCACCGCTCCAGGGCATGGTCCTGGGAAGCGGCAATTCAATTTTGAATTTTATAATCGGCATTATTGACGGCGTCATATGTAAGGTCGGATTCGGAGTCATCCTGGCATATGTTTTCAACATGGGCTATCTTGGCTTCTGGTGGGGCACTGCATTTTCAAGGGCAATACCGGGTCTGATCTGTCTCATATATGTGCTGAGCGGAAAATGGAAAAACCGCAGTCTGTTTAAAGAGCCGCCAAAGAAGGAAGAAACGTAACAGGAGGTTGATATATGATGCATCGATACGAATCTGTAAAAGTGTGGCTGTCTGTATTTCTCTGCGCATTGATCATCATTGCAACTCTTAATCCGGGTAAAGCATTTGCGTCGGATCCCGAAGACACCCTTATCAGAGTGGGTTATTACGAAAATGAAGTGTTCCAGGAAGGAGCACAGGAAAATGCTGTTAAGACCGGATATGCTTATGAGTATTATCAGAAGCTTTCAGAATATACAGGCTGGAAGTATGATTATGTATACGGTGATTTCAGTGATCTTTATCAGATGCTGCTTGACGGAGAGATAGATATGCTTGCCGGTCTTGCGTGGCGGGAAGACCGGGAAGAACTGCTCAGTTATCCGGAAGTCCCAATGGGAAATGAAAGCTATAATCTGATAAGTCATGACACTGATGAAACACTTACAACCGATCCGGCAACACTGGCAGGTAAAAAGATAGGCGTGCTTGACAGCGCGATGGCGGATGTTCTGCAGAAGTTCCTGAAAGAAAAGAATGTTAATGCCGAGATGGTCCTTTTCCGGGATTATGATCCCCTGTTTGCTGCATTCGATAATAATGAAATAGATGTTCTTGCTGCCGAGGGAGACGGGGCTTACGGGCGGGCACATGCAGAGCTGCTTTATTCATTTGGCGCTTCGGATTATTACCTTTGTGTCAGCAAGTCAAAACCGGAACTGCTGGCTGAGCTCAATGATGCCCAGACGGAACTGAATGTAAACGAACCAAATTATATCAATACGCTCCGCAATAAATACTATTCCGTCAGCATTATCAGCAGGGTTTTTTCAGAAGAGGAAAAACAATGGCTCGCGGATCACACGGAACTTCATGTCGGATATCTGAACAACTATCTGCCATACAGCGGGACCGATGAAGCCGGAGAGACTACCGGACTTGTCCGGGATATCGTTCCCAAATTATGGGAAGAACTCAACATAGAGAATAAAAGCATTTCATACATCGGTTTCGATGGCTATAATGAGATGATCGCCGCCCTCGGAAGCGGTGAGATAGATACCGCGTTTCCTGTCGGAGGAGGATTGTATTATTCGGAGGAAAGCGGCGTATTTCAGTCCACACCGATAGTTTCAGCAGCAACAGAGCTTGTCCATAAGGGTGAGTTCACGGATAAAACTATCGATCACTTTGCCGTTAATGAAAACAATGGCATGCAGTATTTCTTTGTACTTAAATATTATCCTAATGCAAAGATCACATTTTATCCGTCAATAGATGCCTGCCTGAAAGCGGTCAGCGACGGTGAGGTCGGATGTACTACCCTTAACGGACTTAGAGCCAATGATATCTTAAGAAACAGCCGGTACCGCGATCTGTCCCTGCTTCAGACAACTTACAATGATGACAGATGTTTTGGCGTACGGATAGGAAATGCAGGACTTTTAAGGCTGCTTAACCGCGGCTTAAGTGTGATCGGAGAAGATTATGCACATAATCTTGCGTTCCGGTATACTGATCAGCTTTACAATTATTCACTTGCAGACATAATCCGTGAACACATGGGACTTTTCGGGGCCATCATACTGGGCATCGCTTTGCTGATCATTCTGTTCCTAGTCCGTGACAGGCTGCGCTCAAAACGTGAAATAATAAATAAGGAAAACGCCAGAAAAGCCCTAGAAGACGCTAATACGGAGCTTGCTGAAATACAGCAGGCAAAGCAGCGGGAGCTTGAGGAAAGGCTTGCACTTCAGGAGGAGCTTCTTGAGCAGCAATCACGGCGTGAACAGCAGGACAGAATGATCACTGCACTGGCATCAGATTACCGCTGCGTTTATCATATCGATCTCGATAACAACGATGCAGTATGCTACCGCGCAGATCCGAATGATCATCAGCAGACCCCTGAAGGGGTCCACTTCCGGTATCTTGAAAGATTTTCATGGTACGCGGATAATGTCGTCGCCGAAAGTTTCCGCGAAGGATTCCATAGGTTTATAGACCCTGATAATGTCCGTAATGCTTTGGAGGCTGAACCCATAATCGCGTACCGTTACATGGCTCAGCGCGAGGGCAGGGAATACTACGAAATGATCCGTATGGCGGGGGTGCGGCACGCTGAGGACAGAGACGACCATATGGTTCATGCGGTGGGTCTGGGTCTTACTGTCATAGACTCGGAAATGAGAGAAACCATGGTCAAAAACCAGGCATTGGCTGAAGCTTTGGAAGCCGCAGAACAGGCCAATAAAGCCAAGACCGCATTTCTGTCAAACATGAGTCATGAGATACGTACGCCCATGAATGCGATAATCGGTCTGGACAGTCTTGCGCTGAGAGATGGATCACTGCCGGAGGAGACCAGGGATTATCTGGAAAAGATAGGCGGAAGCGCCCGTCACTTACTTGGACTGATAAACGACATACTTGACATGAGCA
The DNA here is from genome assembly GCA_015057955.1 of Lachnospiraceae bacterium. Classification (GTDB taxonomy): domain Bacteria; phylum Bacillota; class Clostridia; order Lachnospirales; family Lachnospiraceae; genus RGIG5612. Next base: position 27,485 of record SVDE01000009.1, read on the forward strand.
GGATAGAGTCCGGTCGTCTCGTTATCCGAAAGGAAGAGTTTTCCTTTAACGGCATGCTTGAGCAGATCAATACCATGGTCATGTCCCAGTGTGCGGAAAAGGGGCTGGTCTATGAATGCCGGGTCATCGGCGGAGTAAGTGATTATTATATCGGGGATGACATGAAGCTGAAGCAGGTGCTCATAAACATCCTTTCAAATGCCATAAAATTTACGGATGCGCCGGGCAATGTGACTTTGACTGTTGAACGCACAGCAACCTATGAAAAACAGTCAACGATCCGATTCGCGATCAAGGATACAGGTATCGGAATGGACAAGGCGTTTATACCGAAGATCTTTGATGCGTTTACCCAGGAAAACAGCAGCCGGAGCAATAAATACGGAAGCACAGGCCTTGGAATGGCGATCACTAAAAATATTGTCGAGCTGATGAACGGAACCATATCTGTTGAATCAGAAAAAGGTGTCGGAACCGAATTTACGGTTGTCATAACTCTGACAAACAGTGAACGCAAGGGCGGCATGGCAAATTACATAAATCCGGGTGAGATGCGTATTCTTGTTGTAGATGATGAGGAGATCGATGCAGAGCATGCAAGGATCGTTCTTGATGAGGTAGGCATTAAATCAGATACCTGTACAAGCGGGCAGGAAGCATTGAACATGCTGGAGGTTGCCCATACAAAACATGAACCGTATAATCTTGTGCTCCTTGACTGGAAAATGCCTGAGATGGATGGCCTTGAAGTGGCTAAAGAGATCAGGAGCAGATACGACAAAGAGACCACTGTTATCATACTGACTGCCTTCAACTGGGATGAGATCATGGATGAGGCTCTTCATGCGGGCGTTGACAGCTTTCTCGCAAAACCGCTGTTCTCATCAAATGTGATAGATGAATTTGAACGCATCGCGCGGAAAAACAACATGAGTCTGTATAAGGACAAGAAACGCGCAGAACTTAAAGGAAGAAGGATCCTGCTTGCGGAGGATATCATGATCAATGCGGAGATCATGAAAGAGATCATCAGAATGTGCGACATGGAGATCGATCATGCTGAAAATGGCAGGATCGTGCTTCAGATGTTTAATGACAGCGAAGTCGGTCATTACGATGCGATACTCATGGATGTGCGCATGCCTGAAATGGACGGTCTGGAGGCAGCTTCAGCGATCCGTGCTCTGGACAGACCTGATGCAATGACTATCCCGATCATTGCCATGACAGCAAATGCGTTTGATGAGGATGTACAGCGATCGCTCCAGGTAGGCATGAATGCTCATCTGTCAAAGCCGGTTGACCAGGAAAGACTGTTTGAAACGCTTGAGGAACTCATCTGGGAAGCCGAGAATTGATAAAAGACCGGATGGTTCAAAAACAGTTGTCAGACGGCATTCTCCCCAATACAATAATATTAGTCGGTATTGTGTATTTAAACGGGGGGCATCATGAAAAAAGAAAAAACCCAAAACATCTTCATGATCATATTAAACAGTCTTCTGGCGGCAGCGCTCATCTGCGGTATCGTTGGCCAGCTGATCGCGGGGGAAACTGTCAGCAACTCAGTCTTTAAAACGCTGATGATGTTTACCCTAGCATTTTTCTGGGATCCGGCCAATGTTCTGGTTGACATTGCCAGATATCTTGCAGCCATATTTACATTCAGTGCTATCATAACGATAGTTTTCAGCGCATTTCAGATTCTCCTTGACAGAATACGCGGTGCACGAAAAAACAGTACATTCATATATGGTGATAATGAGAGTTCGAAGATCCTCCTGGACAATGACAAAAAAGCGATCCATGGCATTCACGGATTTGTTTCGGCAGATAATTATATCCTGGTGGATGACGAGGAGAAGAATCTGATCTTCCTGATGGAACACAGAGATCAGCTTAAGGGCAAACGCGTTTTCATGCAGACTGAAAGCCTGCCGAATGTTCTGTTCAGCGATGCCAACCTGAAAGCTTTCTGCGTTGAAGAGATCGCGGGAAGAGAGTTCTGGAAGAGATATGATCTGATCAGGCAGGCATATGATGAAAACGGAAACCCCAGAAAACTAACAGTAGCTCTTATCGGATGGGGAAAACTCGGTGAACAGATCCTTTATTACGGACTTTTGGCCAACTCATTTGCAGATGTCACATTTCACATTTTCGGTGACTCACATATTTTTGAGATGCTGCATGCTGATCATCTGGATGACCTTCATATCAAAGCATATGAAAAAGACTGGTATGATAACATTGATGTGATCAAAAGATCTGACATGGTGATAATTGCCGAACAGGAAAACCAGATCAGGCTGATCAGCGAACTATTCCTTATATCAGCTGAACTCAGGGTGGTAGTGTGTTCCTCTTTCCGCGGAGATGTGGAAAATAAAAAACTGCTCCTTCAGAACAAGGCCGGTGACATACCTGAAGAAAACCTGACGTTCTTCAACTGGCGAAAGACTGCCCATTCACTGGAAGCTGTTCAGCGTGAAGAAAAGCTGCTGAACACCGGCAGTGATGACATGATAAGACAGAAAGGGCTGCGTCGCAAGATCCGTGAAGAATGGGATTCGCTGGATACCTTCAAACGATATGCTTATCTGAACCTGCTGGATCTTCACCGCATATATGATGAACTTAGAAAAGCATGGGGTAATTTTGTGACAGAAGATGAATTGCTCCGTATCCTTCATGTGAGATTGTGCAATTATTACTGGTACCATAACTGGAATTATTCCGCACATCCTGATCCGGATGACCCGATGGCGGATGAAAATCCGAAAAAGCGTCTTCAGAAGAGGCTGAGACCTCTTGAAGATCTGTCTGAAAAAGAAAAAGAGATCGAGAAGAGAATAGTAAAGGATATTGTTGAGTCGTAAATACTGATGACAGGGGTGACAAAAGAACCGTCCCCCTGTCATCATTGTATATGAAAGGAAACATGTAAATGATATTGGAAAAGAGCGATGTCTCACTATATTATGAGATCAGGGGCGAAGGGGAAGCGCTGATACTTATCCATGGAATGATAGTCGACGCAGGGCTTTATGAAAGGGCAGCACAGATCCTTGCAGAAAAATACAGAGTCCTGACATTTGACAGACGGGGAAATTCGAGGAGCAGGCTTAAAGGAAATCTAGTGCCGGCATACTCCATGGATGCGCAGGCTCAGGACATCAAAGACCTGATGGATGCGACAGGGACTGAAAAAGCCTATATTGCCGGAGCAAGCGCCGGGGCGGTGATAGGGCACTATTTCCTGCAGAAATATCCTGAGAGGGTTAAGCATCTTATCATGTATGAGCCGTCAATGCTGGGGCTCATGATAACAAAAGATCCGGAAACTGCCGAATGGTATGCAATGATCAAAAGCTTTGTGGACAAAGGGAAGATCAATAACGCACTGCTTCGTTTTGCGGAGAGCATAGGAGAGGCCGATGACCGCAGTCCCGTCAAGTCGCAGGAGATGGCGATACGCGAAATGGACAACGTGGAGTTCGCGTTTAAAAATGAAATGCCCGGTGCCGCAGTATACATCCCGGATCTTGAGAGCTTCAAGAAATACAGCGATAAGATAACGATCGCCGCGGGAGAACGAAGCCGCGGCAACAGATACGAGAAACAGGCCATATATCTGAGCGGGTTAATGGGGAAAAAACCGGTTTATTACCCCGGCGGACATAATCTTCCATTTGAACTTCCGAAGGAATATGCCATATGCATTTACGGAACGCTTGCACTTAAATTCCAATAGGGAATATATCCTTGCTGTTCGGTCATTGGACTGGGATTTTACATTAATCTATAATAATTGTGTTAAAGAATCGCATAATACCATCAAAGTAATTAGAAATGGGAGGGTTAGTAATGAAAAATTACAAGGTATTTACCATAAATCCGGGCTCAACATCTACTAAGATCGCGCTGTTCCAGGGTGAAGAAAAACTGTTCTCGGCGAATGTCAGCCATGACGCAAAAGTGCTTGAATCTTTTGCGACTCTTCACGATCAGTTGGGTTACAGATTGGAAACGATCGAAGGATTGCTTAAAGAAAATAACGTCGATCTTGCCGGCATCGATGCATGTGTCGGAAGAGGCGGCGGACTTCTTGCAATGGAAGGCGGAGTTTATGAGATCGATGATCTGGTGATCGACCATTCGATCAACATGGCTAATGGCGTTGTTCATCCCGCCAGCCTTGGACCGAGCCTGGCAAAAGGATTTGCCGATCAGTATGGCGCAAAGTCATATGTCGTAAATCCGCCTGATGTAGATGAACTTCAGGATCTTGCGCGCATGACAGGAATAAAAGGAGTTTACAGACTTGTGCATCTTCATTCCCTGAACCTTAAGGAAACAGCCATCCGTCATGCGGCATCCATGGGAAAGAAGTATGAGGAGTGCAATTTCGTCGTATGCCATATAGGAGGCGGAATATCGGTTTCTGCTCATAAAAACGGAAAGATGATCGACGGATATGACATTGTCGGCGGAGAAGGACCGATGGCTCCTACAAGATGCGGCAGTGTTTCAGTCGCAAATCTCCTTAAATACGCTGAAGACAAGACGATCAAGGAAGTAAAGGCTCTCTGCACAAAGAACGGCGGCTTCGTAAACCACATCGGAATTTCAGATGCGATCGAGCTTACCGACCGCGCAGCAAAGGGTGATAAATATGCGGAAATGCTCTGGAACACCATGATCTATCAGATCGAAAAGAGCATTGGTGCCATGGCAGCTGTCCTTCATGGCAAGGTTGACGGCATTCTGCTTGGCGGCGGCATGGTTTACAGCAAGGACCTTGTAGCTCAGATAACCGAAGCCTGCAGCTTCATCGCTCCTGTAACTGCATATCCCGGAGAATTTGAGATGGAAGCAATGGCATCGGGAGCAGCCAGAGTCCTTTCAGGCGAAGAAGCAGTCAAGAAATATACCGGAGTCAACATCTTCCAGGGATTTGATTTCGTGAAATGATCGGGAGAAGTAATGAATAATAAAAACAACAAATTCAGGTGGATAGCGCTGATAATGGCGTGCCTTATAAACCTGTGCATTGGATCTGTTTATGCATGGAGCGTTTTTGCCAACCCGCTTGCTGCTTCAATATCTGCAGCTTCCGGGCATACGGTAACCAACCTTTCAATAGTATTTACCATCGCCAATTTAGTGGCACCGGTTACCATGATCAGCGGCGGCTATATTAATGATAAGCTGGGTTCAAGATGGATCTTCCTTATCGGCGGAGTTATGTTTGGCGTTGGAATGTTTTTCTCAGGAATGGCAACCAGTGTCGGCATGCTCATAGTATTCTACAGTCTGGTGGCAGGACTTGGCATGGGCATGGTTTACGGATGTTCTGTTTCAAGTGCCATCAAGCTTTTCCCGGATAAGAGAGGACTTGCCGGAGGAATGACAACCGCATCTTACGGGATCAGTTCCGTTCTTGTATCACAGGTTGCGAGATGGCTTATCGAGAGCACAAATATAGGAACAACCATGAAAGTGCTTGGAATCGCATTTTTCGTTATCATATGCGTGAGCGGTCTGATATTTGCATGGTGCTTTAACAAGTCAAGTGACATCATTACACAGAAAGCTCCGGTTCAGGCTGCCACAGGCAAGAACTGGAAGGAAATGATGAAGACGGGTTATTTCTGGGTGATGATCATTATGCTTATGGCAGGAGCTTTCTCAGGCCTTATGATCACATCACAGGCATCTCCGATGTCTCAGAACATATTCGCGATCACTCCTGCTTTTGCTGCTACGATTGTTTCTATTTTGGCGGTGTTCAATACAGCCGGAAGGCTCCTTTCCGGCGTGGTTTCAGATAAGATTGGCATTATCAATACTCTAAGAGTTACATTTGTTCTTTTCATAGTATCCCAGATCCTGCTGTTCCTGTCTGTAAGCGTAGGGATCGGGCTGTTTATTGCAGGAATCTGCGGAGTGGGAATATGCTTTGGTGCGATCATGGGTGTTTACCCGAGCTTTACAGCCAGACAGTTTGGCGCTGCTCATAACAGTGTAAACTATGGGATCATGTTCAGCGGATTTTCGATTTCCGGTTTTCTGGGACCGATGGTTTTGAATACTGTATACAGCAGTACAGGTGCTTATAATCTGGCATTTATCATAGCTGCATGCCTTGCACTGGGCGGGCTCCTGCTGACACTTATTAAAAGCAAAGCTTAATTAGAATCTATATTGATTACCTCAGTGAAAACCGGAGGGGTAGATGATAGCTGACCTTATTAGCAGTATTAGAATAAGTGGCCTCGAAGATGCTGTCGTTGACAGGCATTATCTCTCAAAATGCGAGCCTCAGCATCTTGAGATTAATGATGAAGAAAAAATAGTCCATACAGCCTGCAGGGCATGCATTGCCAACTGCGGCGTAATTGCTACTGTTAGAAACGGAAGAGTAGTAAAACTGCAGGGTGATCCCATTGATCCCATGAGCCAGGGCAGAATGTGCGCCAAGGGCCTTTCCGGGATCAATGCACTGTATCACCCCAACAGAAATAAATATCCTCTGGTAAGAGTCGGAAAACGCGGCGGCGGCAGATGGCGCAGGATAACCTGGGATGAGGCTCTGGATAAGGTTGCAGGAATGCTGATGGAGATCCGTGAAAAATACGGAGCCGAGTGCGTGTTCACCTCGACCGGCGGCGGAGGTAATCCTGAAGTTCCTTCAGCGGGACGGTTCGCCCATATATTTGGTACTCCCAACTGGTTCGAACCCGGATCAGCTCAGTGCTACATGCCGAGAGTCCTTGCCTGCGCAATGATGTACGGTGGCTCGGATACCAGCATTGCTGACTCAAACTGCCTGGAGTTTTTCGATGCGGAAAACTGTCCGATCAAATCTCTGGTCCTTTGGGGAACCGACCCGTCCAATTCCTGTCCGGCATCCGGCGGACGAATGGTAAATGAACTGCGCCAGAAAGGTGTGAAGACAGTAGTGGTTGATCCTCGCCTCACGCCGGACGCAGCCAAGGCAGATGTCTGGCTCCCGCTGCGCCCTCAGTCTGATGTAGCCCTTCAGCTTTCCTGGATCCGTTATATCCTGGAAAACAAACTGTATGATGAAGATTTCGTCATGCATTGGACTAATCTGCCTTATCTGGTTGACTGTGAGAGCAGATTTATCGTGCATCCCGAAATGGGAATAAAAGACAACAAAACATCGGCACTGGTCTGGGATAAGAAGACCAATTCTGCCAGGGAGATGGAATATCCCTGGAACGATGAAATAGACGCAGAGCTTTTCGGCACTCATGAGATCGACGGAAAGCTTTATAAAACAGGAGCTCAGCTGCTTTGGGAGAGAGTGGAGGAATACACTCTCGAAAAGGCGGGTGAGCTTTGCTGGTTAAATCCCGAAGATATCGAGAAAGCCATCCGTATCTATGCCGAAAACACACCAAGTTCAATATGCCTTGGCGTTGCGACAGATCAGAACATAATGTCTGAACAGTCGCCGATGGCTGCCGATACTCTGGACTTCCTTCTCGGCAATGTGGAAAAACCGGGCGTCGCGATGCAGCGGTTCAGGATCAGCGGCGTGCTCAAGGAGCCTAACTATCCTGTACCTTACGCTCTTAAGTGCCTCCCTAAGGAGCAGTTCCTCAAGAGGCTTGGCGGCCGTGAGCATAAAGGTCTTGCCATCTGGAAGGCAGGACATGCGGCAAGCATCTTGAAGGCCATACAGACAGGGAAACCTTATCAGCCGAGAATGTGGATCGACCGCTCAGGCAATAAATTCGGTGTTCTCGCAGAAGTCGGTAAATGGGCGGAAGCCACTGAAAAACTCGATTACATCGTTCATATGTTTACATATCCGACATCCATGACAGCATATGCGGATGTGGTCCTTCCTTGCGAAGAGTGGCTCGAGACGGAAATGATCGCCGAAACATGCAATTATCTGGTCGCCCGCCAGCAGGTGGTCCATCTGTGGGAAACCAGGGATGAGACCGTGATCTGGTCCAATATAGCCAAACGCTGCGCGGAAATGGGACACGAGATGTGCCGCAAAGCATTTGATCCCGAGTTCATGGGCGAAGATGAAGCATACTGGGATTCCATGGAAGAGTTCTTTGACAGGATGACTGCCGCACAGAACATGACATGGAAAGAGTTGTGTGAGAAATCTCCGTACCAGTATATGAGCAAGGAAGAGTGGAAGACGTATTACGTTTATAAAAATATCATGGAAGACGGAAAACCACAGGGATTTAACACGCCGTCCAAAAAGATAGAGATATACTGTGACGCATATATCAAGCTCGGCCGGACGGGCGAACCGTTCATGCCTTATCCCATGCCTCCGGCCGATAAGGACTACGAGCCGCTGCCGTACTTTATTGAGCCTACGGAAAGCCCGATGAGAGATGACGAGATCACAAGGGAATTCCCCCTTGTAATGACAAACGGCAGAGTAGCCCTTTATCATCACTCGACACTCAGAAATGTTCCCGGTCTGCGTGAGATCAGTCCTGTCCCGGAACTTTGGATATATCCGGATGATGCCGCAAAATACGGAATAGAATCTGACAGCTGGGTATGGGTTGAATCAGCAAGAGGAAAGACCCGTGCCAAAGCATATGTAACTAAGGGAATACGTCCCGGAGTTGTGTGCATGGAAAGATTCTGGAATCCCGAAACGATCAACACACCTACTCACGGATGGCAGGAAATGAATGTAAATGTCCTGTCCAGGTCAGAGGGACCGTTCAATGATGTAATGGGAACACACGTGCTCAGGGGCTACCAGGTCAAAGTTTATCCAGCCGACAGTGCGCCGGAAGGTGTCTGGACAAAGCCGGAAGAGTTCAAGAGCTGGCTGACTGTAGGAAGATCCTGACGGTATAAGGGGAAAGATAAAAATGAGCAAACAATACAGCATGGTCGTGGAAGTGGACAGATGTATAGGCTGTCATGGCTGCCAGGTAGCATGCAAATTTGAAAACAGCATCGGACTTGGCACATCCAGATGTCATACATATACCATGGGGCCAATAGGTCAGTTCCCATATCTTTCATTGTATTATCTGACAGTGATGTGTCAGCAGTGCGAAAATCCCAGCTGCGTGGATGTCTGCCCGACAGGCGCATGTTATAAGAGCGATGAAGATGGCGTCATAAGGATCGACCGTGACAGCTGCATCGGCTGTAAAAGCTGCATGAGGGCATGCCCGTTCCACGCCAATAACTATAATAACGAACTCAGGATCATGGATAAATGCACACTGTGCGACCAGCTGCGCGAAAAGGGCGAGACACCGGCATGCGTATGGAACTGCGCCGGAGGTGCCCTGCATTTTGGAGACATAAACGATCCTGAAAGCGAAGTGTCACAGCTTCTGGCTGCAAATGAAGGGCATGTATATACCCTTAAAGATGAAAACGGCAATAAGCCTGCAGGCAGGTTTATCCTGAAGCAGCATAAGTGGATCGACATGCTTCCGTTTGAATTTGAAGAAGCGCTCAGAGAGGGCAGATACGATGAATAAGGAAGCTTTAACTGAATTATCAAAATACAGGGCTTTGATGTATCGCTTCCTTGGCGGTCTGTACATCATGGAAGTTGATGAAAATCAGCTGAAAACTTTGAAAAAGCTGGAGTTTCCTGAGATAACCGGAACAGAAGAAGCTGATCTGGATCTTAAGGAAGGATACCAGCTGATCAAGGATTATGCAGCCTCAGCGTCTGCAGATGATCTTGAAGACCTGGCAGCAGACTATGCGAGAGTGTTTCTTGCTGCGGGTGATGCAACCGGAAGAGCTGCGTTCCCGTATGAATCTGTATATGTTGACAATAAGCGTCTGGTTGGCGGGTCGACTGAGATGCAGATGAAAGTTCTGTATCTGGAGCGCGGATGGGAGCCGGATCCGAATGTATACCGCACCATGTACGATAATATAGGACTTATGCTGGAATACATGGGCATAATCTGTGACGAGATCACAGATGCCGCCCAGCAGGAAGACAGAGACAAATTTGCGAAGCTCATTTCTGAACAGAAGGATTTTGTAAGAAAACATCTGACAAACTGGGTTTATTCATTTACAAGCGACGTTGGGAAATATGCCGAAACCGGTTTCTATAAAGGCGTTGCACGTATCACAAACGGCTTTTTAAAGAAAGAAACTGTGTTATTACAGGAAGGAGACAGGATATGGGATTCCATGTAGATAGATCGCGCATGGATGAGATCCTCGGAGAACTGTCCAAAGAATACAAGATTTACGGCCCCAGGCTGGATGCGCAGAAGAAGAGGGTCCGCTTTGGAAAGATCACATCCGTGGACCAGATCGTGACTGACAGGCAGTCAGATTATTCCGCAAAAGAAGTATACTATCCCATTTTACAGGTCATGTTTTACTTCCGGGATGGCGGTGTTGAAAAACCCGGCCTTGATGACGATAAAGAGATCCTCATATTTGCGCGCGCCTGTGACATCAATGCCATAAAGAGGACTGACAGTATTTTCCTTAAAAACGGCGGAACAGAAGATCTGTTCTACAAAAGGCTCAGGGAGAAGGTGCATTTCATCCTCATGGAGTGTGCAGAAAGCTTTGAAAACTGTTTCTGCGCTTCTCTGGGCAGTAATGTTGCGCAGGACTACTCGATGGCAGTGCGGCTTGGCAAAGACAGTCTGCTTGTCAGCGTAAAAGATGATAAGTTTGCGGATCTTTTCAAAAGTGAAGAGAAAGAAGAATTTGAAGTCCGGTTCATATCCGAAAACAAAAAGAAACTGCGCATTCCGGATATCAGCAGGGCTAACCTGAAAGAAGTTTCTGATCTTGACTTTTGGAAACAATTTGATGACAAGTGTATCGCATGCGGCGGATGCAATACGGTATGCGGTACATGCTCATGCTTCGATACAATAGATGTGATCTATGAGGAAGGCAGCAGTGAAGGTGAACGCAGGCGTACCTGGTCTGGATGCATGCTGGAAGAATTTACCAGGACAGCCGGCGGCGGAAGAGCCAGGAAAACACAGGGCGCCAACATGCGCTTTAAAGTATTCCACAAATTTTATGACTACGGTCAGCGTTTCGGGGAAGGGCACATGTGTGTCGGCTGCGGAAGGTGCGATATCAGGTGTCCCAAAGACATATCGTTTTTTGATACAGTCTGCGAACTGCATGACATAATTGAAGAAAAGAACAATTGAGGCAGGAGAAAGTTATGCAGGATTTAAATAATATAATGGAGCCTTCTCCTCATCGGATCTTAAAGATAACTCATGAGACTCAGGCAGAGTTTACTTTCCGTGTTGATTTCCATTATCCATCCAGACACGGACAGTTCTGCATGCTGTCCATACCCAAGGTTGGCGAAGCGCCTATATCGATAAGCGGAAGGGGAGAGGACTGGGCGGAATTTACCATCCGTAAAGTCGGACGTCTGACAGACGGAGTTTTTGAACTCAGAGAAGGAAATAACATTTACATGCGCGGGCCGTTTGGGCATCCGTGGCCTGTTGAGGAAGAGTTTGAAGGACCGGAGCAGAATCTGCTGATCATCAGCGGAGGCACGGGTATTGCACCAGTAAGGACGACCATCATTTATTTTTACGAACATCCGGAAAAGATCAGAAAGCTGTATCTGATAGCAGGATTCAAGGATGTGAGTGGTGCCCTGTTCAATGAGGAACGTGAAAAATGGGCAGCTGCAGAGCATTTCCATACTATTTATACCTTGGATAATTCCACTGCGCCGGGGTTCGAGACCGGAATGGTAACAGCACATATCAATAAGATCCCGTTTGAGGAATTCGGCGGGAACTATCATGTTGCGATCGTGGGTCCGCCGCCGATGATGCACTTTTCCGCTCTCGAATGCATGAAGCAGGGAGTTCCTGCGGAAAAGATATGGGTATCATATGAGAGGAAGATGCAGTGCGCAGTTGGTAAATGCGGACACTGCAAGGTAAACGAGACATATGTCTGTCTCGAGGGACCGGTTTTCAGGTATACAACAGCGCGAACGCTGTTTGATTGATAAATAAAATACAAAAAGTTTTAGGAGGTAATAAAGATGCCGTTTAAGGTAATGGGTATTGTGGCAGGCCGCCACGGCGGAAACAGTGAGATCCTGGTGAAAGAAGCTCTTTCTGCAGTACAGGAAGCCGGCGGAGAAGTCCTGATGATCAATCTCTTTGATTATCACATTGAACACTGCACCGGCTGTGAAGGCTGTACCATGCAGATGGGTGAAATAGCGATGGATCCCACAAAAACGTATAAAGGATGTGTATTGAAAGATAAAGATGATCTGGATCAGATCGTCACTGAACTGCACACATGCCAGGGAGTTATCATCGGATGCCCGACATATGATCTTACTCCTTCATCACTGTATATGAAATTTGCACAGCGCTTCCTTGCATATGAACTGGCATTCCTGCTTGAGATAGGCATTGTTAAGGAAGATCCCCACACGGTAGCGGGTCTTATAGCTGTAGGAGGAAGCTGCCATGACTGGCAGACACTGACACTTGAGTCAATGCAGGCAACAATGTTCACACAGTCAATGACCGTAGTTGACAGATTCATGTCCACCAGAAACGGACGTCCCGGAAACGTTCTTCTTCGTCCCGAGCAGATCGAAAGAGCAAGGAAGATGGGTGAAAACATCGTTAAGGCCATCCAGACTCCGGTTGAAGAGCGCACCTGGCTCGGAGATCCTGATGAAGGTCTGTGCCCCCGCTGCCATTCTTCACTGGTATATCCCGGAGACGAGCACTGGGACGGCGTTGAATTCCCTTGGGAGTGCGCAGTATGCGGTTCCGGCGGAGACCTTGTTAAGCAGGAAGACGGAACATGGAAATTTGTTCTTGCTGAGAACGGCCTGATCCGTGACAGGAACAAGAACGAAGCCCGTGCAGAGCATCTGAACGAGATCGTACAGACCAAGCTTGATTTCTTTGCACGTCAGGGCGAGATCGCTGATATCAGGAAGAAATATAAAGAGATGACATTCCCGACGATAGTAATTAATAAATAATCAATCTAAGCTGACTAAGGAGACAAAAAATGCTTACAGAACGCGAAAACATGGAAATATGCTGGAATCATGAACAGCCTGAATGGGTTCCCATGATCAATACAGCATCTCAGATGATCATCACGCCAGAAGTAAATGACCGCCCACTTTTCATGAACGGATTTGATCATTTCGGACTTGAATGGGAACTTGATCCCAATCATCCTGAACTGATGACTCATGTAAAACCGGGAGCTGAGATGTTTGATGACATTACCGAGTGGGAGGATTTCATTAAATTCCCGGATTTCAAGGATAAAGACTGGGAAGCTGCCAGGATGCGCACTAAAGCCATGTGGTCGAAGAAAAACGAACTCCAGGGTTATTATGTTGGCAACATGGGTGCATTCGAGCGCATATGTGCCATGATGGGACATGCCAACGGACTGATGGCGCCATATGACGACGAAGAAGCTTATGCGGCATACGTGGATGCTTATGCGGATTACCGTATCAATCTGTTCGGCCTTCTCAAGGAATATCTGGACATTGACTTTGTAATGATGCATGACGACTGGGGCAATCAGGGCAACATGTTCATGTCACCCGACCAGTGGAGGCAGTTCTACAAAGAGCCGGAGCGCCGCATGGTCCAGGCAGCGCATGA
>SVDE01000261.1 GCA_015057955.1 Lachnospiraceae bacterium
GATCACGAAGACAGGGTAAAAGATGGCAGCATTACGTATGACCATTTCAGTCTTGAAAAAGAAAAGATCGAATACAGGATAAGCAAATGCATGTATGTTGAGATGTTTGCTTATTACGGGATCAGACCGCTTTGCAAGATATTCTGTAATACTGATCGGATAGCCTATTCCGGCCTGACCGGACATGTCGATTTCATACGTCACTCAGATTTGTCTGATGGGGATGTTTGTTTTGATGAGATAATAAAAAAATAGCATATCCTAATTATGAGAATCGCTCCCCAAATGGGGCGTTTTTCTTTTGACAAATGAGTTAGATACGTCTAACATATATAAAGAGGGATGAGCATCACAGGTTCTGAGAATAGGAAAAATGGAGAAGATATGAGCAGATCAACAAGCCTGAGATACAAAGCTCTGAGCACCATGTTCAGAACGATCAAAGTGAATAAAATGCTGGATAAGCAAGGCAGTGAATTTGATGCATTGCTGGAGGAGTACAGGGAAAAACAGAAGAAGCCTCTGAAGATCCCTTACAAAAAGATGCGCGATAAGTTCGAAATCGACACAAAGAGCATAGACGGGGTCACCTGCTATGTCGTCAGACAGAAGGACTCTGCACCGGACAAAGCAGTCCTGTATCTATTCGGAGGCGGATATATCCTGCCGCCTGATCCGGGCGATATCATCCTGTGCGGACAGATTGCGGAGAACTGCAATGCTGAGGTGTGGTTCCCTCTGTATCCTATGGCACCGGACAATGATCTCGTGCATACTCTGCAGGGAACGCTGGGTGTATACAGAGACATACTGGAGCATTATGACGCTGACAGAGTAAGGTTCTTCGGTACATCTTCAGGCGGAGGACAGGCATTGTCTCTCTGCATGTATATCCGCCATGAAGGGCTTGATGTGCCTCTTCCGGGGAGGCTTGTGCTGCAGTCCCCGGGACTTCAGTTGCCTCCAAGCGACAAGCAGAGAGCTGAAATGGACAGCCTCAGCCGGCTTGATGTGATGATCCCGCCGGGATTCTTCGACAGCATCGCTCCTGTACTTGCAACAGTAGATGATGCATACCTTCTCAGTCCGATACTTTTCGATCTCACAGGATTCCCTCCGATCGATATATTCTACGGGACCCATGAGGTGATGATCGCATATCTTGATGACTTCAGGGCAAAGTGCAGCGAGTGCGGAGTTGAACTCAATGTACATATCGGAGAAGGTATGATGCATTGCTGGGGAGCTATGGATTTTGTGCCTGAGGCAAAAGCTGTCAGACAGGAGTATTTCAAAGCTATCGGCAATAAGGAAAAAGAAATCTGTGTGCATGAGTACGGAGATCCGGCTGATCCTCTGATCGTTCTGCTGGCCCCGATGCTTCTCTCCGGAGAGGATATGTATAACATTGTGTCACCGCACCTGGAGGGCAAGTACTTCATCATAGCTCCTGATCAGGGCGGTCACGGCGATGCCGGAAGATATGTAAGCTCTGAGAGCGAGTACCGCGAGCTGAAGGAATACCTCATTTCAAAGGGCTATACGGATATAAAGCTGCTGTACGGGGCATCCCTCGGTGTTGCGATCGCATACAGGCTGTTTACGGACAAGGATTTCAACATAGAAAAGGCGTGGTTCGACGGCGTTGCTCTTAATAAGAACGCTGCTTTTGCCGAATACTTCATGAAGAATATGTTCAGGAGAAGGAAAAAGATGCTGGCGAAGACTCGCGCTGAAGCATCACCGAATCTGGTGGAGATGTACGGATATGAATTCGCTAAGAGAATGACTGCGAATTTTGCCCGGATCACACTGTACGACATAGATAATATCTGCTATGCCTGCTGCCATTATGATCTGAAACCTTTCACGACAGATCAGCAGAAACGGCTGCATCTTGAGTACGGCAGCAAGGATTTTGACCTGAAGCTGTCTAAGAAAGCCATCCATAAATATCTGCCGGAGGCAGCAACAGTCATACGGGAAGGATATCCGCATTGCGGATACATGGCAGCACATACGGCTGAATATGTCAAAGAAATGGAGCGATGGATCGGAACAAGGAGGAATAATATGGACCTTAAATTCGGAGATGTTCAGGAGACCGCACTTATCACTCTGGCTATACGAGCAAGTGAAACCGCAAGGGCTGATGCCAGGATCAGTGATCCAGCAGCGAAGGAAATAATAGATACGCTTGGGGTTGATGTAAGTAAATATGACCCGTTCCTGTCCCACGAAGGCGTGGTCGCAAGGACGATCATGTACAGGGATGCGCTGAGAAGACTTATAGCTCAATATCCGGATGCTGTATGCATCAATCTAGGCTGCGGGTTTGACGACAAGTTCCCGCAGGTGGATAACGGAAAGATAAGGTGGTATGACGTTGACCTCGCTGACCAGATCGCTGTCAGGAGAAAAGTATTCGATGACAGAGAACGCTGCATCATGATGGACGGCGATGCGCTTGATGGTGCATGGACTAAGAATATACCGGAATCAGACATGTACATCATTGTCATGGAAGGCGTTCTGGAATACTTCTCGAAGG
>SVDE01000262.1 GCA_015057955.1 Lachnospiraceae bacterium
CCGGAGCAGAATTCACAGTCGATCCCGCAGCTCCCCCATAGGGCCTGATGGACAATTCTTTCCCGCTCTTCCTTCGTGGTATCTTTAATCAACAATGATTTCATGTTATGTCATGTCCCTCCTGCGGCTGTAGACATAACAAAAATATCATTTTTCACCTACTGAGTCAATAGGTTTAACGTATGCATCGTATACTTGCTGTATCGAACCTGATGCTCGTAAACAGCCCCAAAGCCGGAATTCAATCCCGTTCACAACTACTATTGCTTATTCTTGCCGATGTGAACGTTTTCTGCAAACCGGCAATTTAGCCATACTATTTCTGGCCGTTTTTGTTGATAACGGAATGCCGGAAGCGGCAACTGAGCCATACAACTAACTTTTTGATATGCTCATCCAAGACAAAACATTATGTAACATCTTGACATTATATCGCTGTAGCGATACAATCGTTCTGAAAGGAGGCCAAGCAGTTATGATTGTTTATCATGGATCTGATCATATTATTGAGACTCCCCTGTATAATGGAAGCAAAAGGACGAATGATTATGGTTATGGTTTCTACACAACAGAGAATAAAGAACTAGCCATGGAATGGGCTTGTAGTGATAATCGTGACGGATTCGCAAATATTTACGAATTGAACACAGATGGATTGCATATTCTTAATCTGAATGATTCGCAATATACCATCCTGAACTGGCTTGCAGTCCTGACGAAATACCGTAGTTATTGGCAAAGCGGAAGTGTTGCAGAGGAAGCTAAGAATTATCTTCAGAAATACTTCTTTGTTGATTCTTCCGAATATGACATCGTCATCGGCTACAGGGCAGATGACTCTTATTTCTCTTTTGCCCAGGATTTTGTTTCTGGAGCCATTTCACTAAGAAAGCTTTCGGAAGCAATGCGTCTTGGAAAACTGGGAGAACAGGTTGTTCTGAAAAGTAAGAAGTCTATTTCGCAAATTCGATTTATAGATGCTGAAGCTGCAGCTGCTGAGATATACTTTGAAAAGAAATCAATTCGGGACAGAGACGCACGCAGAGCGTATCGTCTCTCCAGGAAGGAAGCAGAGAACATTAATGAGCTTTACATGCTGGATATCATGAGGGAGGAGATCAGAAATGGAGATCCACGCTTACGATGAGAGTTATCTAGCTGAAGCCCAGAATATTCTTGGTCATGCTGTTGACTTTGCCGTGATGACCCTTGGCCTTTCACCGAATGTATTTGGTGATGCTTTCGCTGTCTCCAATGCTTCAAAACAGTTTGCAAACGGAAACCCAAGTTATGTTGCCGGAATAAACGGATGTGAGCTTGCTAGAAAAGTGCTGTCTGAAACAAATATATCTTTTCATGATACGGAAGATATTATGTATCTGGATAAATCACCGGAGTACTGGGCAGGATGGTCTTTGGCATATTACCAGTGGTATAGTGGCCGCTCTTTCATGGAGATCCTGACAGCTGTTCCTCTGGACGCAATTATCGATCTGTATAATCCTTATCATGAGATGGATATCAGACAATTTGCAGATCTGATGGATCAGAAATTGAAAATGGCATTTCCTCAGACCAGGCTGAAAAAAAGACGTGAGATCTGTGGCATGTCTCAGTCAGAATTAGCAAACGAAGCTGGTGTCCCGCTTCGACAGATTCAGCTGTTTGAACAACGGCAAAGAGATATCAATAAAACCGCCGCTTCTACTCTGTTTCGTATGAGCAAATCTCTTCGTTGCAAGATGGAAGATCTTCTGGAATACTGATGTCTTCATTTTGCATATATTGTTTGAGAAGAAAGTGGCAAAACATAAAGACATGAATAGTAATATAGATCTTTAAGGTTTTTATAGTTGTTCTGTATCAGCAACGTCCGTTTGGCGTTTTTTCCCATCTTGTGATGTCATTTTCAACTGGTGACAATTTGTTACCAGTTGACTGCCTTCCTTTTTCAGGCGGTTTTTAAGACTTTCCAGTAATTCCTTGCACCATCCATATTTGGCTGGATTTTACAAGAATTCTCCAAAAATGGGAATAAAAAGCCCGGAGCAGGTTTTCAAAACATCCCTGCTCCGGATCTATATAGAAAGCCTGGCCCCGTTTCCGTTATCGCGGGCGCATAAGGACAAACATCACCGGCAGAAACGCGAACATCGTCTTCAGGGGCCTCCATCCCCATAACATCAACCGGTCGTTACAGATAGAAACCATGAACCGGTCAGGAACGGGAAATCACTGGATTGCCTTTCTCATCCAGCAGCGGCGTCAGGCCGCCGGCATACCCGGATGCCGTAAACAGATACTGAACGCCTGTTTCGGTATCCTCCAGAATCGTGACAGAAACATTGGTTAGCCCGTTTCCTTCACTGTGAATGACTTTGAACCGCTTATCATCAAACCTGCTCATCATTCTCCCCTCCCATCCGATCACCGTTCGCACGGCTCATAAACAGTCCGAGCAGCGTTCCGAGCAGGATGCTCCTGCCCAGGAAGCTGCCGTGATGCCGATGATAATGCCAGTGACG
>SVDE01000263.1 GCA_015057955.1 Lachnospiraceae bacterium
CGGCCGGCCATGTTTTCCCAGTCGTCACCGGAACCTCCGGTTATGCCGCCAAGCCAGCTTGACTTCTCACAGAGTTCTGGAATGTTGAAAGCCTCATAGAGAGACATGTCAACATATGCTTTCTGTTCTTCGGGAGAACCGGCAACTGCCATGTTCATCATGTTTGCTATTTCACATATGGCTTCAGTTCGTTTTTCCCAGCTGGGCTCAAATATCCTCATGACCTGGAAAAGGTTTGCGCACACAGCGGCGATCTGCCGGTTGATCTGAGTGTAAGCTTCCTCTTCGGTAATGAGTTTTCCCCAGGCTGTTTTAAACGCTTTTACGGATCCGAGTTTTTCCTTAAGCATAACAACCTCCTGTAATGGTGAATGTTCTTTTACAGTATGATTCTAATTCCGTACGGGAAAAAATCATATTCTGCAAACAGTATGTTTTTTGGGGGCACAAACCATTAAAAATAATGGTCAGAAATTGATCAAACAGACGAAATACCAAAAAAAACGGATAATGTCCGATAAAAATCACGGCTGTGAAGTTGACAGTGTGCCGCATGGATCATACAATCATCTGGAAAGGGAGGATGAAGACATGAGACTGAGTGCAGATATCATCTATCACAGGTTGAAAGACAAGCTGGACGTGGAGATAATCGGAGTATGTGAAAACGGTCTTAAACTTTACCGCCCGGAATTCCATCTGGACGGCTCGGAAAATTTTGAAAACGATCATGTATATGTGTGCAGCGCTGATCATCTTCCTGTACACCCGCGGATCGGCGAGAATGTTCTGCTCATCTGCCTCGGCGATGCCCCGCAGCTTGAAAGATATAAAGATCTGTGCGGGATATTGTCTGTATCCGGAAATGAAGACATTTTCAAGGTGTTCAATATTGTTCAGGGGATATTTAATGAGTATGAGCAGTGGGAAGCCGGACTGAATGAGATACTCAGGAACGGAGCAGCACTGCAGGAACTGCTTGATCTTGGCAAATCAGTTTTTGAAAACCCCATGATGCTGATAGGATCGGATTTCAGGTATTTGGCTTATACGGAAGAACAATACCTGAAAGAGAATCTGGGGATCAATCTTGACAGCTCGACATTTGATCCGGATCTGCTGGAAGTGTTCCTTTCACTGCATGAGATGGCAACAGATGTAAAAGATCCGATCCTTCTTACTCTGATCGGAAGAAGCACTCTGTCGGTGAACATTTTTGATATCGATGAGTTTCTTGGCTGTATTACGATATTTGGTGAATACCGTGATTTCAGATCGTCAGACATTGAACTATGCCAGTATTTTGCCGGAGTGATAAAACAGGCTTTTCAGCTGAAACCGAGGCTTGCGGGAGACCGCTCTTCTATGAGAATGGCGATCAGGAACATCGTGGGAGGGCAGAGCATTGACGCTGAACAGCGGAGTGTTATTAGCAGGTTTAACACAGGCAGGGAAATGATCTGCTCGGTGCTTAGCCAGAGATCAGAGCCAAATCCCATCCCGACAGGATATATCTGCTCGATGATCGAACAAAGCTTCATGGGAGCTTTTGCATTTGATGAAAACGGGCAGATAGCTGCCGTGATACCGTATAATGAAAATACGGGGAAGGAACTGACAGCGCTTATACGAAAACTAAGGATGTCGTGCGGTGTGTCGCATGTATTTACAGACATATATGACTGCGCATATGCATGCTATCAGGCAAATGCAGCACTTGAGGAAGGAAACAGGGAACAAACAACGTCTGATGTTTGCTTTTTTGAGGATCATATCCTGACGCGGCTGCTGAAAAACGCGACTGACGGGATCCCGCCGAGATTCTTCTATCCGGAAAAACTGTCTCTTATTGCGAAACATGATGCCGCATCATATGTCTCGTATATCGAAACCCTAAAAGTCTATCTGGAATGCGGCATGTCTGCAGCGGAGACCGCAAGGCGCCTGCATATCCACCGCTCAAGCCTTATAGACAGGCTGAACAGGATCTGCGCAGTTCTCGGAGATGACCTGAAAGATCCCGGGAAAAGGCTTGCCATGCAGATAGTTCTTTCAGCAGAAAAATGAGTAAAAAGAGCTGGCGTTTTTGAGTCATATTGCCATCTATATATATGTTGACTTTTTGTACAAATGTTATACAATTGTCTTGTAGAGTTCACAAAATGTTCACAATATTTTTTGGATGAACGTCACAAGAACATATATATCAAAGGGGGTATAATTAAATGTTCAAAAAGATCACAAACGGCTGCGTTAGGGTCATAAGCCGCTGGCTTCCTGATCCGTTCATCTTCGCGGTCATTCTGAGTATCATTGTTTATATCTTTGCAATGATAGCAACCGGAATGGGACCGCTCAAGATCCTCAACGCATGGGGTGCTACAAGCGGTTTCTGGAACCTGCTCGCTTTCTCCATGCAGATGGCATGCGTGCTGGTATTCGGATCAGCAATGGCTTCATCAAAGCCTGTCAAGGCAGCCCTCAGATGGCTTGCCAGCATTGCCCATAACAATTTCCAG
>SVDE01000010.1 GCA_015057955.1 Lachnospiraceae bacterium
TTTTACTTCTTCTGTGCATAGAAATACCCCCAAGTAGGTTTTTGTATTTCAGTGTCCTACTTGGGGGTAGCATATCAAAATCTGCGGGCTCTTGTAGTATAATGAAAAAGAATTAAGCAAATAGGGATGGAAGAAATATTATGAAAAGGGTTATTGCATTATTTCTGGCGGCGCTGTTAGTTATTCTGCCGCTTTCAGGCTGCACAGGCGGCACTAAAACTGTGGGCAAGGATATCAAGATCGATGACATTACGGAGTTTTATTATACGGTGTCAACGTCTACCAACCCTCCTTATTATCAGAGATACCGTTTCTATGTTGAGGATGGGAAATATAAATTCTTTCATGAAAAAAGAGAAGGAGACCATTGGCCGCTGACCGAAGATGATGCGACTGTTATGGGCACAGTTGAACTGACAGAGGAACAGTGGCAGACCTTCTATGGATTCCTTGAAGGAGGCACAGTAGTGGCCAGGGCCGAGGACAATAAAGACGGAGGCGGCAGAGGTCCGTGGCTCTACCTGTATTGGAAAGGCGACCGGCAGAAGATCCAGGAGTTCTCTTTCAAGTCAAATGCTGAACAGGGAGCCTTCGAAGACTTTTGCCATGATCTTACCGGTACTTTGGAAGTCCGAAACCTTCCGATCATTCATGAGCCGGAATTCGGCGGCGTATATATTGAAATGACAATCGAAGATTTCAACGCATTGGGCTTTGAGTTCGGAGATAGCGTAAACGTGGAATTCTCTAATGGATATGTGCTGAAAGATATCCCATATTACAACGGATATTATGTAAATACCGGCCAGCCGCTGCTGATCGGCTATCCGGGCTATGATTATATTAAGGCTGCCATCAATAATGGCAGCGATCTGTGGGATGAAGCGGAACTGAAAGCCGTTAAGAAGGAAGACCTCTGGTTAGGAGCGTCACTTGATGAGCATGATGTTGCTAGCGTTTACTTAAATGAGAAAGGCAAGTATCTGGACATTCAGATGGCCCGTGATATCCATTATTACGATGAAAGGGAAAGGTATCCGAGTGATGAAGCCTTCGCTAACTTCCGTATGATCCGGCTTGGTGATATTAAGGAGGGAATTCTCTATAGGTCGGCTTCGCCGTGCGATAATCAGCATAACCGCGCGCCTTTCGTTAACGATCTGATCGAAGCGGCGAAAGTTAACGTAATATTGGACCTGGCAGATACAGATGCGAAGATTGAGAAATACATTGAAAAGGAGGATTTCAACTCTCCGTATTTCCTTTCACTTTATGAAAAAGGCAATGTAATCCCGATCGCGCTGAACATGAATTACAGATCTGACGACTTCAAAAGCCGGATCATTCAGGGGTTTAGAGAGATGTCTGCCAATGAAGGCCCGTATCTTGTGCACTGCACCGAGGGCAAGGACCGTACAGGCTTTGTTTGTCTGCTGATCGAGGCTTTGGCCGGCGCTGATCATGATTCGATTGTTGATGATTATATGATCACTTATGATAATTATTACGAGATCAGTGAAGTAAAAGATCCGGTGCGATATGAAGTAATCAGGGACAACGTTCTCAGTGATATGATCAGTGCTATGATCGGTGATGCTGATGTAGATGTTACCACTGCAGACCTGTCATCTTATGCTGCAGAATACTTAAAGAGTGGCGGAATGACTGATGAAGAGATAGACAAGTTCCTTGATAAGATCACAGATTAATTGAGATTTGCAAAAAAGTTTCCGGATCATTCTCAGTTTGTGAGGTGGATAGAATGAAAGCAGAATGGGTCGATGGCTTTGAGATCAAAGCAGTTGCTGAAAATGGAGAGATCGTGATATCGGCAAATAGAGAGGGGCTGCTCTCGCTTGCTAAGCAGCTTACAGCGCTCGCAGGTGGAGTGCCCGGAGATCACATCCATTATGATGAATACAATTCTCTGGAAGAAGGTTCGGCAGAATTGATCATTGAAAAAAGTAAAGCCACACATTAAATGAATTAAGCAAACCCTGATCTGCGGAGGAGATGATCTGTGAAACGCAAAGCGGTACAAGTAAATATTTCTGACTATCCGGAAGCGCTTTCAGAACTCTTAAAAGGCGCTCCTGTCTATGACAGCAGTTGTTCAAAAGAGGCACAGGTGATCTTCGTTGATAAAGACGGGGGCTGCTATTTAAAAAAGGCAATGCATGGAACCCTTAAGACAGAGGCGCTCATGACAGAATACATGCATTCTTTGGGTCTGTCGGCGGAAGTGCTTTATTACGGATCGTTTGAAGATCGCGACTTCCTTCTTACCAGGCGTATTCCCGGAGAGGACTGCACAGATCCGAAGTATCTATCAGACCCTGAGCGGCTTTGCGATACTACAGCAATGCTCTTGCGTACACTGCATGAGACAGAAGGAAGCAAATGCCCTGTACAGGACCGGATATTGACATATGCAGATACTGTAATGAAAGGATTTGACGGTCGAAATTATGAACCGGATCTTTTTCAGGGGATATGGGAATTCAGATCGTTTGATGATGCCAGGCGTGCAGCTGAAGAAGGCTTGCCGTTGCTAAAAACAGACGTACTGCTCCACGGAGATTATTGTCTGCCAAATATATTGCTTGATAACTGGAAATTTTCCGGGTATATCGATCTCGGAAGCGGCGGCATGGGTGACAGGCATATTGATATTCTCTGGGGCATTTGGACGCTCAAGTTTAATCTCGGAACAGATAAGTATACAGGACGTTTCATGGACGCTTACGGGAAGGAAATGATCGATCCCGAGATATTGCGCATGGTCGCAGCCATGGAAATGATCGGCGCATAAAAACATTCAACACAAAACACACATACAACTTGTAAAACTATAGCCAATATGCTGTATTGTATAATGAGACAGGATTAAGCAAGGCAAAAGGAATCGCTGCAAGTCTGTCGCTTGAGCAGAAAGCGGCACAGATGGTCATGCCGGCAGTTTACAATATCAGCCCGAATGACATGAAAGATAACGATTACGGCAGTATCCTTTCCACGCCCGGTGCGCTCGATGCCGGTGTACAGACAATAATGATCGGTCATTCATCTTTAAACGGCGTGAAGATGCACGAAAACAAAGAGTTCATCATGAAGCTGAAAGATGAGATGGGGCAAAACAGATCATCATTGATGCCGTGAAAAGCGGTGAGATCAGTGAAGAACGCGTGAATGATGCCGTAACTAGGATCATCAGAGTCAAAAAAGAGGAAGGACTGTTTGAAAATCCTTTCCTCGAAAAAGTGGAGACAAAGCAGAAGGAAACCGGTTCTCCGGAATACAGAAAAGTTGCGGAAAAACTGGTAGAGAAGAGTCTTGTCCTCCTCAAAAACGACCCGGATGTCCTTCCGCTAAAGGAAGGTACAAAAGTCTATATAACTGGACCTTTGCGGAACGCTTGGTCTTCCTGACAATAAAAAGGCCATAGATGAGGCAAAGAAACTTGCAAAGCCTACCGTTACCTGTATTATTGCAGGCAGAAATGTTATCATTGATCTCGATAACTATAATGCCTGGGACAGCGTTGTAATGTGTTACCTTCCGGGTTCGGAAGGAAAAGGGATTTCCGATGTATTATGCGGATGCGCAGATTTTGCCGGAAAGCTCCCGTCGCCGTGGTACGGCAGCGGATTCAGACCTAAAAAGGAACCCGAAACAGTTTCGGATAAGAAGTGATGACAGCAGAAGAATTATGGAAAGATTCCGGATTGTCCGGAAAATATGAGGCGTGGCCTTTCGGAGAAGCTCCGGACAAACTGGCCGAACTGGTTGTACAGGGGATCAAAACTGCAACCTGTTCTGCATATGACTTGTATCTGACCAATAATGAACCGCTTCCTCAAGCGGGGGATTATAGTATTATCTTAAATTCAAACGAAGAAGCCGTATGTATCATCAAAACCGTCAAGGTATATGTGACCGAATTCAATAAGGTTTCTATGGAGCATGCTTTTAAAGAAGGAGAGGGCGACCGGTCCCTGGAATACTGGCGCATGGTTCATGAGAGTTTCCTGACAAATGAACTTGCTTCTGTGAATAATGCTTTTGATCAGAATACAAAAGTGGTCTGCGAGGAATTTGAAGTAGTATACAGATCATGATCCGTAGGTAATGTGCAATGCAGGAAATAAAAAAAGATGATTTCTATGATCTTGTAAAACAATATGATCAGGATAGCGAATATTATATCATCGGTGAGGTTGAATATCTTCTTTTGCGGGATGATGAGGCTTATGATGGGCTAAGATCTCACCGGGAAGCCTTACACTTTGTTTTTGATCGTATGGTGGAACAAAGCCTGGAGGATAGAGAAAAAGCCAGGGATATGTCCGGGGACGAAACTGCGGATAAACTTCATCCCTGGGTTTATGATATCGATAAGGCGCAGCCTTCACCGCTGGCTCCGCAGGAATTCTTCTATTGCCCGAATATTTTAAAGACCGATCATTACGGCAACGTCTGGTATGATGCACAATGGGAACACGAGAACAGTGGAACCACAGTACCTTACTGGTACGCGTTGATGGAACCTGTATACGGCAGAAAAAATAAACCTGAAGACTTCAAAAAAGTGAATGAAGCTCTGTTCCCGAACGGTACAGATGCACTTGAGATTTATGAGTGGACAACAGACTGGTCGGATTATTTCGATGCCGGTCATGAATGGTATGGAGCCTGTTGTTGGAGCATTTATGATAAGACCATGAACAGATATGCAGTAATGCTTGTGTCGGCAACAGACTGACAGGAAAGGAGGTACCTGAGAAGATGTTTGTATTTTGGGGAGACGGCTCACAGACGGCCATGGATCTGGTAAAGTCGATCGTGGTCAGGAGCACAGAAAACTTTAACTGGACATTCATATTTATCCTAGCAGTTGTTTTTTACGTTTACTGGTCAGAGATACATAAGAAAAACACCGAGATCGTTTGCGCCGGACTTGCGCTCTATGGCGTCCATTGGCTGTATGAGATCGCGAATGCAGTGATCGGCCATATCTTCGGATATCCGCTCTGGTCGGTCTCGAATGCGTCGACAACATTTATCCTGCTCATCGGAGTGAGCTGGGAGCTGTCGATGATGTTTTCGCTGGCCGGCATTATTTCATTTAAAATGCTGCCGCAGGACAGAACCAAACGATATTTTGCAAAGAACGGCAGAAAAGGGATAAGCTGCAAACTGGTCGGCGCGATAGAAATGTCGCTCCTGTTTGCGCTGTTTGAATCGTTCCTCGCGGGAACGAGCAACCATTCATTTATCTGGGTCTATAAATGGTGGGGAGTGGTGCCGGTGTTCATCACAACGTATATTCCTTTCTTTCTCGCGAGCAACTATGTACCTGACATGGCTCCGAAGAAGAGAAAGATATTCCTTATTACTGAGTGGGTGCTTGTCGCGGTACTGCTGTGTGTACTGATCCCTACCGGGGTCATCTGATCAGCCGGCGTTGCGCAGAAGGAAGAAAAATGGAACTGAAAAGAATAGACGCGGAACTGACCATATGCAAGATATCGGACACGGCAGACATTGATCTCAGCCGGGAGTTCTATTTCCTTGGAAATACAGACGAGGAGATCTCTCTTGTCTGCAAAACAAAAGATGCTCCTGAAAATGTCATTGAGCGCTCAGACGGATGGAAAGCATTCCGGGTTCAGGGCATACTGGACTTCTCACTGGTAGGGATACTGTCTGAGATATCCGCCATCCTTGCGGAAAATGAAATAGGAATATTTGCTGTATCAACATACAACACCGATTACATTCTGGTAAAAAAAGGTGACTTTGAGCGGGCTTTGAACGCGCTCAAAGAAAAAGGATACAGAATTACATCTTGAAATTCCCCGAAAATAGTGTAAAATACCGTTTATTAATGCATATTTATTCACGCTTAGTGAATAAATATGCGTGCGGTATCATAAAAACCCCTAAAATATAATCTAAGGGGTCCAAGGAGGATAATCATTATGAAAAACATTAAAAAGATCTTAGCTGTTATCATGGCCGGAGTCCTTGCATCAGCTATTCTTGCAGCATGCGGCGGATCAGGTTCCGCAGCACCGGCTACCGAAGCGGCAGGAGCAGCAGGCGGCGTGCTCAAGATGGTGACTGAAGCCACATTCCCGCCTTACGAGTCATATGAAGGCGGAGAGATCGTCGGTATCGACGTTGACATCGCAAAAGCCATCGCAGAGGAGCTCGGAATGACCCTTGAGATCGAGGACATGGCATTCGATTCACTGATCGCTGCAGTTCAGTCAGGCAAGGCAGATATCGCTGCTGCAGGCATGACCGTTACAGAAGACCGTCTCAAGAACGTCAACTTCACAGAGCCTTATGCAACAGGCATCCAGGTCATCATAGTAAGGGAAGATTCCGACATCAAATCTCTTGATGATCTTGCAGGAAAGAAGATAGCAGTCCAGACAGGTACTACCGGCGAGATCTACGCAGAAGACATAGAAGGCGCTGAGATCCAGTCATTCACAAAGGCTACAGACGCTGTCCTTGAAGTACTCAACGGCAAGGCTGACGCAATGATGATCGACAACGAGCCTGCCAAGGCTTATGTTGCAGCCAATGAAGGGCTCAAGATCCTTGAGGAAGAATTTGCTGTTGAGGATTACGCCATTGCAATTGCAAAAGAGAACACAGAACTTCTTGAGAGGATCAACAATGCGCTCAAAAACCTTAAGGAATCAGGCAAGCTTGACGAGATCGTAGCAAAATACATTACCACCGAGGAATAATGGATGTTTGAGTGGTTCAGGAATCTGTTCCTGCTGATAGGGGACAAGTTTTATGACAATTTCATAAAGGATGACCGGTGGACCTATCTCACGAACGGTCTCAAGACAACCATGCTCATCCTGGTGCTTGCCTTTGTCATAGGCATCATTCTTGGATTCCTGATCGCCGTCGTACGTTCGACACATGACATGGACGGTAAATGGGGATTCGCGAACTGGATATGCAAGCTGTATCTGACCGTGATCAGGGGAACGCCAGTTGTCGTTCAGCTCATGATAATATACTTTGTCATTTTCAAGGCAGTCACCCTGGAGAAGTTCATCGTGGGAGGCATCGCCTTCGGTCTGAACTCCGCGGCATATGTGGCAGAGATATTCAGGTCAGGCATTATGTCCATCGACAAAGGACAGATGGAAGCGGGGCGGAGTCTCGGTTTCAATTACCGCCAGACAATGCTCAAGATAATCATGCCCCAGGCATTCAAGAATGTACTGCCGGCCCTTGGCAACGAGATAATCACCCTGTTCAAGGAGACATCGGTCGCGGGCTACATCGGAATGATGGACCTTACAAAAGGCGGAGACATCATAAGGAGCAAGACCTATGACGGATTCTTTCCGCTGATCGCAGTCGCTCTTGTCTACCTGGTCATTGTCATCATCATGACCAAACTGCTTGAACTTCTGGAAAGGAGGCTGAGAAGAAGTGATCACTGATGAACCCATCATCGTAGTAGAAGATCTCGTAAAGACTTTTTCCACGCCTGACCGGACTTTCAATGCCCTGGACGGGATATCAACCACGATAAACAAAGGAGAGGTGGTAGTTGTCATCGGACCTTCTGGTTCCGGCAAGTCCACATTCATCCGTTCACTCAACCTTCTTGAAGTTCCAACATCGGGAAAGATCTTTTTCGAGGGTGAGGACATCACGGGAAAGAATGTCGACATCAACAGGCACAGGCAGCGCATGGGCATGGTCTTCCAGCACTTTAACCTGTTCCCTCATAAGACAGTGCTCCAGAACATAATCATGGCTCCCCAGAGCCTGAAGAGGATGTCAAAGCACGATGCAGAACAGAAGGGCATGGAACTCCTTGCCATGGTACACCTTGAGGAAAAGGCCGGTTCTTATCCCGCTCAGCTCTCAGGCGGCCAGAAACAGAGGATAGCGATCGCGCGCTCTCTTGCAATGGAGCCGGAGGTCATGCTCTTTGATGAGCCTACAAGCGCGCTGGATCCTGAGATGGTCGGAGAGGTTCTCGACATCATGAAGGCACTTGCAAAAGATGGAATGACCATGGTGGTCGTTACCCACGAAATGGGTTTTGCGAAGGAAGTCGGAGACAGAGTGATCTTCGTCAACGAAGGAAAGATACTTGAGGAGAATTCACCGGAAAAGCTCTTCGGAAATCCGAAGGACCCGAGACTGCAGGACTTCCTGTCGAAAGTGCTTGTTTAGCATTATACGCATATCAACAATGGCGGCTGACCCAAAGGGTCGCCGCCATTTTTATACTGATCGGAAAATGGTGACAAAAGAACCGTCCCCCTGTCGCCTTTCTGTTATAATGATATCCGGAACCGCAAAAATCGATCACTGGAGATAACACAATGAAAATGAACCGCGTAAAAACAGACATACTGGTCATAGGCGGAGGAATGGCAGGGTGGATGGCATCTGCCCATGTCAAAGAGGCCGGCCTGGACGTGATAATTGTTGATAAAGGCTTCATCGGAAAAGCGGGGCAGAGTCCATATGCTTCCAATCTGTATGCCTACGACCCTGCTGCGGGTAAGAGCGTGGATGAAGTCGTCAGTTTTGTTCACCATGGCGGAAGAGACTAAGAAACCCGCCTGGCAGCGGCGTAGATCCCATAGCCGATAACTACTCCGAGCGTATTCATGATCAGGTCGTCAATATCTGAAGCTCTGGAAGCAAAGGGCAGTTGCAGGATCTCAATGCAGAATGATATAAATGCGCCGGCAGCGACCACCTTGCCGAAATTGTTCAGCTTTTTATATACGACCGGAAGTACGATCCCGCTTGGGATGAACATGGCTGTGTTCCCGACTACATTCCATATTATGTCCCGTGTGTTTCCATACTGGAACAGATGAACGAACGGGACAATGTTGATCCTGAACGGCCAGGCCGTCTCCGGATCAAATACCAGAGGCTGTATATGGCCTTCAGCCAATGCCCTGGGGAAGAATACAAAACGGATGATCACCGCAAGATTGACAAACATCAAAAGAAGGAGGGCTTCCCTCTTCCAGTTGATCTTCCTGTTTCTGATCCATACGAGGATCCTTACAAGCAGCCATATGGCCGCGAAAGCAATCTCTGCAGATAAAAAAGATATTTTTATCACTTTAAAACCTCAGATCCAAATTAATTTCAATCAGATTATATATCAAGAGTCCGATGAGAAAAACGGGCTCTTGTTGTATAATGTAACTGATTTATACAGACCGCGATGAAAAGAGTGTGGGAAAATGGAAAATAATGAAAATGTAGTCAGACTGGCGAAGCCTGTGAAAAAAGGGATCATACATCTGATATTCAGCCGGTTCTTTTTGACCGTGCTGCTCTTTGCGCTGCAGATTGCCATCGTGGTCTTATCGTATATCTTGCTCTTAGACAAACTCCCGATCCTGATACATATATATTGGGCATTGGCGTTTTTGATAGTGATATACCTCTTCAACAATAACATGGACGCATCGGCAAAGCTGACGTGGATGTTTGTCATATGTCTGGTGCCTTTAGTCGGCGCCATATTTCTGCTTTGGACCCAGTCAAATGTCGGATTCAAAAAAGTCAAGGCGTATTCTAAAAAGCAGATAGATAATACCTCAAATATGCTGGAACAGCCGGAGAATGTGCTGCAGGAGATCGCGCATGACGGATCCGGCACGGATGACCTTTGCAGATATCTGAACCATACCGGATGTTTCCCGGTCTATGATAAAACTCAGGTGACCTATTTCCCGGTCGGTGAAAATAAGTTTGAAGCCATGCTCGAAGAACTTGAGAAAGCCGAAAAATACATCTTCATGGAGTACTTTATCGTTGAAGAAGGATACATGTGGGGCCGGGTTCTGGATATACTGATCCGAAAGGCAAGTCAGGGAGTCGAGGTTCGAGTCATGTATGACGGCATGTGCGAAATGTCCACACTTCGTACAGACTACTGGAAGCTCCTTGAAAAGCAGGGAATACATGCCAAGGCTTTCTCACCGATCATGCCTTTTGTATCCTCGCACTACAATTACCGCGATCATCGCAAGATCCTGGTGATAGACGGCAAAGTTGCATTCAATGGAGGAGTCAACCTGGCGGATGAATACATCAACCGCGTTGAAAGATTCGGACACTGGAAAGATACGGCAGTGATG
The DNA here is from genome assembly GCA_015057955.1 of Lachnospiraceae bacterium. Classification (GTDB taxonomy): domain Bacteria; phylum Bacillota; class Clostridia; order Lachnospirales; family Lachnospiraceae; genus RGIG5612. The sequence continues at coordinate 10,167 of SVDE01000010.1, forward strand.
CTCAAAGGTCCGGCAGTCAGGAGCTTTGTCCTGATGTTCCTCCAGATGTGGTACATTGATGGCAATGTGGCGGATTATAAGACATGGTTGGATTGTCCTTGTGAAGATGCAGAAAACGCTTCCGGCTATGTCATGCCGTATTGCGACAGTCCGCTGGATGAGTATAAAGCAGGTGAGTCAGTATATATTGATGTGCTGTACAGGGCAACAGATTATGTGCATATCATGACGCCATATCTCATCCTTGACGGAGAACTCCAGACAGCACTCTGTTTTGCAGCACAAAGAGGGGTAGATGTCAAGATCATACTGCCCGGGATCCCGGACAAGAAAGTAGCATATGCGCTTGCAAAGTCACACTATAAAGTGCTGGTCGACGCAGGTGTGAAGATATATGAGTACACGCCGGGATTTGTCCATGCAAAAGTATTCGTGAGTGACGATATAAAGGCGATCGTCGGTACTATCAATCTGGATTACAGGAGCCTCTATCATCATTTCGAATGCGCTACGTATATGTATAAGACCGAGTGCATAGGAGATATAGAGAATGACTTTCAGGATACGCTTTCAAAGTGCAGGGAAGTTAACAGGGAAAGCATAAAGAAAGAAAAAATATCATACAAGGCAGTAGGACTATTTGCCAAGATGATATCACCGCTGTTATGAGCCACAGGGGTATTTATGATTAAACTTAAAGAGATCACAGAAGAAAACTTTATTGATGCATTTAATCTGAAATTGGGAGAGGGACAGGAAAAAAATGTTTCCCATCCCATCCGCAGCTTAGCCCAGGCCTATGTTTACCGGGAGCAGTGCCAGCCTTTTGGTATTTATCATGAAGATGAAATGGTTGGATATGTAATGGTGATCTACGACTATGATATTCCGGAATACGACATCTGGCACATGATGATCGATGTGTCCCAACAGGGAAAAGGTTATGGAAAAACTGCCCTTAAACTGGTAATGGACTACATTAAAACGAAACCGTTTGGCGGTTCGGACAAGGTAGCCCTTACATGCAACAGAAATAACGCGGCAGCTTTAAAACTGTACCGCGAAATGGGATTTGCGGAAACCGGAGCGGAAGACGAAGATGAAATTGAATTGTCAATGACCATCGGGTGAACTGTGGTCAGTCATCCCTTTCTGCTTCAAAATCCAGGATATCTCCGGTGGCGGGATCTATGTCATAACTGTATTCGGTATCATTGATACATTCCTCCTGATCGGTCATGATGCCGCGGTTACATGTATCCCGCTGCCGTTTACACGATAACAACACGCAGCTGCTCTGTCAACATACACGTAATATAAGCAGCTGGCAGTCTGACAGAGTTTATGATATCTTTGACCTGATAAAGGAGATGAAAGAAAAGATGAACTACCGTTTTATGGAACTTGTTGAAAAGGAAAATGGCTTCGAATTCTATCAGGCTTTTCGTGATGAAGTAGACTGTGTCATGGGAGGCAAGGACGGTACATTCTGGTTTGCTGTTCTGCAGGATCAATCCGTTAAGGAAACATATATCGGACAGTTAAAGGACGGTAAATGGACTGACCGGAAGATCAAAGGCAAGGGAAAGAAGAAAAGCGAAACGGAGATGCCTGCGGGGAGCACGATAAAACGCATAGAGGAAAGAGCTTTCTTCATGCAGGATGAAGAGTGGGTGAAGGGCAGAAAGCCAAAGCTCATTGAAGATGCTCATCCACATTATCACTATGTCTATGGCTTTGGAGATAAGGCACTGGACGTGTCAGAAGCTTACGGAGTGAGCATCGCGTACTCGGATCTTAAAGATACGGCGGCAGGTTTTCACCTGAGGTATCTTTATACAGGAGAAGAGGTAGATCTTCCGGAGTGATCTTAATGTCTGAAAGCCTTGATGACAGCTGTGAAAACTCCCGGGAAATAATACCACAATTTAAAAGCCATCTCCCGCTTGAGAGAGGCGCCTTCCAGCATTATCTTTTCATTTTTGAGCATATTCTTGAGCTCATTCATTTTATGTCGTCCATTTGGAGTTCTTGAAAGGACTTCTGCATATTTCAAAACGCTGAATGCCAGATTGTTCTTTTCGATGCCAAGCATTTCAAGATGGTGCTCTTTGATATATTCATATCTTTTCTTTCGTTGTACATAAATCCATTTATCAAAACTCTTATCGGCATTTGCCCGGGATGTAATGGATCCGGCATTATCTATCAATTCATGTATGACGGCATCATCTTCCAATATATCTCCCACCGGAAACCGGATGTTATTCCACAGTGATCTATGATAGATCTTATTCCAGGCATAAACGGCTATGTCTCCGGTAAGTCGCAGTCTTAATATGTCAGACGACGGATAAATACCGACTTCTGTCAGTGAGGCATGTATATATCCTTCTTTGGAATCACCCGCAGTATAGCACAGATCAAATATTGCCATCCGGGCACCGGTATCAGTAACTGTTTCGTATGCTTTCCGGCAGAAATCCTCATGGACCCAATCATCGCTGTCAACAAACATTATCCATTCGCCTCTGGCAATATCCAGACCGACGTTCCGGGCGGCACTGAGACCTTGATTGTTTTGATACCTGTAATAATACGGCTGTCTTTTTCCACATACTCTTCACATATTGTTGTTTCAGCTTCATTACCGCCATCATTTACAAGGATCAGTTCAAAATCAGTAAAAGTCTGGCCCAGAATACTGTCCAGACAGCGCCTGAGTTACTTTTCCACATGATATATGGGAACAATGATAGATATCATGTCATCTCCTGATAATAAATACAATCTTCCAAGCTGATTATAGCATATCGCAGTCATTGCATTAAGTGTTACAATCCGAATATTTCCATCATAACGGATGATGGAAATGGTAAGACCATGATTCTTGTTGTATAATAAAAAAATTAGATCTAGACCGATCACGAGGAGGGTAAAAATGATATACAGAGATTTTCAAGGGATAAAGCTTTCGGCACTGGGTTTTGGATCAATGCGGCTTCCGGTAATTGATGGAGATGACAGCCGGATAGATGAGGCTGCGGCACTTCGTATGGTTGATACAGCTATGAAGAGCGGTATCAATTATTACGACACAGCCTGGGGATATCACGGAGAAAACTCTGAACCGCTGATGGGAAAGGCACTTTCCCGTTATCCCAGAGAGAGCTTTTATGTAGCAACAAAGTTTCCGGGTTATGATCCGCACAACTGGAGAAAAGTCAAAGAGATATTTGAAAGCCAGCTTGAGAAGCTGGGAGTAGACTATTTCGATTTCTATCTCTTCCACAATGTATGTGAAATGAACATAGATGCCTACCTGAATGATGAAAAATACGGCATTTATACATATCTCATGGAGCAGAAGAAGAATGGCCGGATAAAGCATCTGGGATTCTCCTGCCATGGAAAACTGGATGTGCTCAAGCGTTTCCTGGATGCTTACGGAAAGGACATGGAATTCTGCCAGCTGCAGATAAACTTCCTCGACTGGACATTCCAGGGTGCAAAAGAAAAGGTAGACCTTCTGAATGAATGGAAGATTCCTGTATGGGTAATGGAACCGCTGCGCGGAGGAAAACTTGCCAGACTTGCTCCGGAATACGAAGAGCAGCTGAAGGCACTGCGCCCGGACGAAGAGATACCGGCATGGTCTTTCAGATTCCTGCAGAGCATTCCAACTGTGACCATGATCCTCTCCGGCATGTCAGATGAAAAACAGCTTGAGGATAATCTGAAGACATTTGAAACAGACAGAAAGCTGAACGATGAGGAAATGAAGGTGCTGATGGGGATCGCTGACAAGATGCTCTCAGCAGGCACTGTCCCGTGCACGGCATGCCATTACTGCGTGAGCCATTGTCCTCAGGGACTGGATATTCCTAACCTTATCTCTCTGTACAATGAGCATGTTTATACAGGCGGAGGATTCCTTGCGCCAATGGCGATCGGTGCGCTTCCGATCGACAAGAGACCGCAGTCCTGCCTGCATTGCAGAAGCTGTGAGCAGGTATGCCCTCAGCAGATAAAGATATCAGAGATCATGGAAGATTTTTCAGCTAAACTTGGCTGAATATAAACACAGTTGATCATAGCGACCCCTGAATGCAGTGTTTAGACCGCGTTCAGGGGTTTTGGATTATTTGAAATACATGACACGTATCGTGTCATTGATGTGACTGAAAGATTCTTTTGGATTTCCGCATCTAATGATACTTTCAATATGACCTATGTCATGATGGAAAGGTAAGTTGTGGAATGAAATGGAAAAAGGATATGATCGCAGGTCTCGGACTGCTGGCTGTATTTGCAGTGTGGACTATTCTGATCAGGTTTGTTGACGTAAAGGCGGCTGGACCTGTGGGAACGTCAGTCGGATTTGCTTATTTTAATGTGTGGTTTCATCAGCTGACAGGTGTGCACATGACGCTGTATACGATCACGGACTGGTTAGGGCTTGTACCCGTGACCGTCTGTGTTTGTTTTGGAGTTATTGGGTTTATTCAGTTGATAAAAAGAAGAAAATTGTTCCGTGTTGATACGGATATCCTTCTTTTAGGCGTGTATTATGTACTGGTTATCCTGGGATACTTGATCTTTGAGATGATACCGGTAAATTACCGCCCGGTATTGATAGATGGTTATTTAGAAGCTTCATATCCTTCTTCAACAACACTTTTGACCTTAAGTGTGATGCCGACATTTGTATTTCAGATCAGCAGGAGGGCAAGATATCCATTGATCAGAAAGGCTTTGTCAGCAGCTGCAGCCGCGTTTTCAGCTTTTATGGTCATCGGAAGGCTGATCTCAGGAGTGCATTGGGTTACAGATATCATTGGATCTGTTATATTGAGTACGGGTTTATTCCTGCTGTACCGGTCAGCAGTATCAGCAGCAGATAAAAAGACGAATGAGGAATACACATGGAATTCAGTGAAAAACTGCAGGAACTGAGAAAAAACAGAGGACTTACACAGGAAGAACTTGCTGAAGCTCTGTTTGTATCCCGGACGGCTGTTTCTAAATGGGAATCCGGCAGGGGATATCCCAATATTGATTCCCTTAAAGAACTCGCCGATTTCTTTTCCGTATCGATCGATGAGCTGATCCGTCCGGAGGAGATCCTGTCCGCAGCAGAAAAGGATAAAAAGGAATACATAAGCAGAAATACTTCATTTATATGCGGAATGCTGGATATCATTCCGGTTTTGCTGCTTTTTATACCGGTATTTGGAAACAGGACAGAGTCGGCAGGAACAGTGCCTTTGTCAGGCTTGACAAATATTGCGCCATGGATAGTAACAGTGTTTCTGATACTGATCATCATCACTGTGCTGAATGGTATATGCGGAGTTATCATCAGCCACCTGGGCAAGCCTCTGTGGGACCGGCACAGGCTGATCACAGGCATGGCGCTGTCGATCATCAGTTCCGCAGTTTTTATTGTAACAAGACAGCCGTATGCAGGGATCATCTGCTTTATCATATTGGTCATAAAGGGCATTCTGCTGATAAGGACTAAATAAAAAGAGGAAAAAGATGAATACTAATGATTACAGGATCCGTCCGGAAAAAACTGAAGATCACAGAGCAGTTGAAAACCTTGTCAGGGAATCGTTCTGGAATGTATACCGTCCCGGATGCAGCGAACATTATGTGATCCATGTTCTGCGGGATGACCCGGCATTTGTTAAGGAACTGGATCTCGTCATGGAAAAAGATGGTGTCCTGATCGGGCAGAACATGTTCATGAGAACGATAATAGAGGCTGATGACGGCCGGGAAATACCGGTACTCACAATGGGACCGATAGGCATCATCCCTGAACTGAAGCGGAAGGGTTATGGGAAAGCCCTGCTTGACCATTCGCTGGAAAAAGCAACTGAAATGGGCTTCGGAGCGGTTCTTTTTGAAGGAAATATCAAGTTTTACGGTAAAAGCGGATTTGACTATGCAGGCAGGTTCGGCATAAAGTATCATGACCTGCCGGATGATGCTGATGCGTCATTTTTCCTCTGCAAAGAACTGATCCCCGGGTATCTTGATAATGTTACAGGCATTTATCAGACACCCCGGGGATATTATGTTAATGATGCGGAAGTTGACGAGTTTGATAAAGGATTCCCGCCAAAGGAGAAACTGAAGCTTCCGGGTCAGATATTTGGCTGAGATTTATTTAAGGGTCAGCACTCCCACAAAGTCATGCATTCTGCGTTTTCGAAGTCAATCTCATCGCCTGCAGGTGACAGCATTCCGTCATCACTGATATTGAAGACTATTATCTTCCCGCCAACCGAACATGACAGCAGCAGAAATCTGCCATCAGGTGTGATCAGCTGACCGCGCGGCCATGCATGGTCTGTGTGAATGCTCTGGATCAGCTTAACCTGACCATCGCCGCCCAGAGCGAAGACATCAACAGTATTCGTACCATTAGTCACATTATACATATACTTGCCTGAAGGATGGATATTAAGACCCTGGCCTTCAGTAAACTGCTCTTTTCCCGGACCGGGAAGCTGTCCCCCCGGGCCACTCTGGACGAGGCTCCAGTCTCCATTTTCGTGTTCTCGATCGCTGCTGTCTCCTTCAAACACAGCGCCACGGGTCACGCTAAGCGGTGTCAGCACCCCGTGCTCGTCATATCTGTATGAATAGACGTCTGTTGAGGTCTCACTGTTATGGTATACATAGGGCAGGGCAGGGTGAAAAGCGGAATATCTGGGGCATACAGCTGTTCCGAGAAAAATAGGTTCACCATTGCGGATCAGCTTGCCGGATGCCGCATCAATGCTATATGAAAAGACGCTGTCCATGCCTTTGTCACATACAACAAAGAAATCCGCAAGAGGGGACTGTGTTACGCAGTGGGGATGCGCGGTCTGCTGTTTGGCCAAAAGGCCGCAGCCTTCATGATAGACTGCATCCAGGATCTTTCCGAGATGTCCGTCTTCGTCAACCGACATCAGCATAACAGGTACATCATCACAGGTTATCTCCGGATGGTATTCCCCATCCTCGCCCTTAACTACCCTGGACACATAGTTTCTGCTTCCGTGTCCGCAGATCAGCATATATTTGCCGTCTCCGGTCAGGCTTAAATTGCAGGGACTTGAAATGTAGACGGGTACGATCCTTTTCTCTTTAACTTTGCCTGTGGTTTTATCCAGATGCAGCTCATAGACCGCTCCGCCTGACGGAACTTTTAGCCCTACATCCTGCGGCTTACTGCACAGAACATAGAGGATCCCTTTGTCGCTGTCGATCACGCTGGCTCCGAATGGGAGATCCTCATCTATTGTTTCCAACAGTTCCAAACTGCCGTCAGCACAGTTAAAACTGAAGATCCCGAGTCCGCCGTGGCCTTTTCCGCGGAGCCACCCGCTTACATATACATAACTCATATCTATCTCCTTACAGGCAGAATGCTGGTGTTTTCCATCTTAGAAGCCACAGTTTCCAGATATTCCCGGATGGGAAGATGCTGCGGGCAGGCAGTCTCACAGTTGCCGCATTTTATACAGTCGCTTGCCTTGCCGTGACCGGCAAGAACAAGGTTATTGTAGTAAACGCTCTGGCTGGAGAAGCTTCCGCTTGTTCGCATGATACTGTTGTAAGCTGAAAAATACTGAGGGATGGCTATGTTTTTCGGACAGCCATGAGTACAGTATTCACAGGCAGTACATGGTATGGCGGTATTCGAGTGGATGATCTCGCGAACCTTATCTATCACAGCCATCTCTTCTTCGCTCAGAGGTTCAAAGTCAGCAAAAACAGAGCAGTTATCTTCCACCTGCTCCATGGAATTCATTCCACTGAGAACTTTTATGACGCCCGGGCAGCCTGCCGCAAATCTCATCGCCCAGCTGGCGATGCTCCTTTCAGGGGCAAATGCCTTCATCAGTTTTGCCGCTTCATCCGGAACATTTACCAGAGTTCCTCCCTTGCACGGCTCCATTACTATTACAGGCTTGTTATACTTTTGCGCGATCTCCAGGCATCTTCGTGACTGGACATTTGCCTCTTCCCAGTCTATGTAATTGATCTGCAGCTGGATGAAATCCAGGCAGCTGCTGTATTTTTCCAATATCTCTTCAAGAAGCTTTGGAGTATCATGGAAAGACATGCCGGCATTAAGGATCTTTCCTTCTGCCTTCATGCGGGAGACAAATTCAAAGGCTTTGTACTTTACACAGCGGTCATAGACATTGCTGCCCATGTTGTGGAGCAGGTAATAGTCGAAATACTCAACGCCGCAGTTTTCCAGCTGTTCATTGAAGATCTGCTGCATGTTTTCCTCATCTTTGAAATCCCTGAGCGGCAGTTTTGTCGCCAATTCGAAATCTTCACGCGGATGGCGCTCTACAAGAGCTTTCCTGACTGCCTTTTCAGCATGGTAGCCGTGATATGTATAGGCTGTATCAAAATATTTGAAGCCTTTTTCGATGAATGAGTCGAACAGGCTTTCGATCATTTTAAAGTCAAAGCTGGTCGGGTCATCCTTGACAGTGACCGGCATTCTCATAGTTCCAAATCCGAAATGATCTCTGTAATCCATGTCGTTCCTCCGCTTTTGTTATAATTAAACTGATCAGAGTTTGACCGCGCTCTTTTTCCATCTGCCGCTGATCAGGTAGATGATGCACGCGATCAGGGATGGAACCGGCGCAAACACATATGCCCGTGCGATGCCTAAAAAACCAAAGTTGGTAAATGCGTCAAAGATCCAAACAAATGCAATGCGCACTACAATTGCAGACAGGATCGCGCAGAAAAAAGTAAAGAAGGTATGCCCTGAACCGGATATCAGACCATAGCAGCAGAACAGCAGGCTTTCGAGCAGGCCGCAGAATAAAAAGGTCTGCAGATAGAGCTTCCCGATGGAAATTACTTCTGTCTCAGATGTAAAAATGGAAAGAATGGCTTCCGGGAAAAGCTGACCCGTGCCCCAGAACAGTATGGCAAAACAAAAGGCGATACCCATGGATATCATAAGCCCTTTGCGTATCCGGTCATATTGTCCGCAAGCGATATTCTGTGCAGTAAGAGTAGTCATCGCCATCTGTACAGCCTGGGAGGGGATGATCTCGAATGACCAGACTTTGGATGTGGCACCGGACGCTGCGCTGGCATAAACGCCATATTGATTTACAAATCCGCTTATCAGAAGAAAAGACAGAGTAGTAAGCCCGAACTGAAGCGCCTGCGGGATTCCGATCTTTAGGACGATGCCCAGGATCTTCCAGTCCAAACGGAAAGATCTTCCGGCAAAATCAAATATTCCTGACTTTTTCGCATAAACTGCAATGATCACCATGCTTATAAACTGGGAGATAATGGTCGCGATCGCAGCACCTGCCACACCCATGTGGAACGGACCGACAAAGAGGAAGTCCAGGGCGATATTCAGTACCGCGGTGATAATTACAGCGACCATGGCCGGCATGGTCCTGCCCAGCGCACGGATAGCAGCTGCAAACGCATTGTAGATGTAGACAAAAATAGTCCCGCAGATGTAAATGGACAGATATGCGATGGCATACTCCAGGGCTTCTTTTGGCGTGTTCAGGGCAAGCAGGATCATTTTCCCGAATATAAGGATAACTGCGGTAAAGAACAGGGCAAGAACTGCAAATGACACCAAAACCGTACCGATAACACGGGGAATAAGGTCCTGTTTACGTGCTCCGTATAGCTGGCTGATATAGATCCCGGCTCCGTTGGCAAGACCCGTTGCCAGGACCAGCACAACAGTGATGATCTGTCCTCCCATGGTAACAGCACTCATTCCTGCAGAACCTATGTAGTGTCCGACAATGGCCATGTCTGCAAGGTTATATAATGCCTGTACCAGGTTGGCAATTGCTACGGGAATGGCAAATAGGACCAGTTTCTTCCCGACATTTCCAACAGTTAAATCACCTTTTGCGCTTTTTTCGTTCGTCATGATCTTTAGAATCCTTTTTAACGGTAATTTTTCGGTGTGAGGCCTGTGCTTTTCTTAAAGACTCTGGCAAAATGGCTTTGGTCGCTGAAACCGCAGGCGATCGCTATTTCCGAAACCGGGTAGGCGGTTGCGGAAAGAAGTCTCTTGGCTTCTTCTATGCGTATCATGTTCAGGTATTCACGGAAAGTCATTCCGGTAGTCTGCCTGAACAGGCGGGACAGGTATGAAGGATTTGCATTGATATGTTCAGCGGTTCCTGCCAGAGATACGTTCTCCGGGAAATGAACATGCAAATAGGATGCCGCTTCTTTCATGAGACGGTTGTTTTTTTCTGATGAAAAGAAGAGGGTTTCTGTGAAGATCTCCAGGTTGTCCTGGAAAAAGTAGCCAAGCTCTTCAATGCCGGGAGTAGCCATGATGCCCCGTATCAGTTTTTTGTTCATCTCCAGGATGATCCTGTTATCTGCGCCGCGATCTATGGCATTCCGGGAAAGGAGCGAGCAGATCTCTACAAGCCGCACTTTGATATTGTCCATGTCATATTTTTCATACAGCAGGAGGCCGCCCAAAAGATCATTGAACACTGCCTTTGCCGATTCCATGTTCCCGGCCTTAACATAAGAAAGCAGCGCTTTCTCCTTTTCCAGCGGATATTCCTGCGTGATATTTTCAAATTTATATTTTTGGATCGCCTCGTTGATCTTGGACTGTTGCAGGCTTTTTTCCCTTAATGCCGTCTGCGTCTCGTGCCGTTCCGCAAGAAAACCGCGGAACAGATAGTCCAGGAGCTGACTGATCTCTAATGCTGTCTTAGGTGTAAAGATACGGATATCTTTGTAATAATGTGCAAAGTCATTTCCCAGTCCTTCAATAAAAGGATCTTTTGGCATTTCAGGGATATCCTCCGGAGTATTTCCAAGATGAAACGCTCCTGTAAGGACAGAGCCGAACTGCCTTCCGCGGTAAATGAGCGGATAGAGGATATGATGAAGGCCAAAACGGCAGGAAAACATATATACACTTCCAAAATGCACCGCAAAAAAACCGGCGCGCAGATGTTCATTTACGCATCTTACCCCATCACATTTCATTGCCTCATGACAGAAAAAGGGTATCTTCCCAATCTTGATGACGGGAGTTCCCTGTTCGTCCATGGCTATCATGGGCAGACCCAGACAGCTGCTTGCAACAGTAAGCAGCTGCTTCAGTTCAGGTTCAGGAAAATATGTAAATAAAGATGATTCTTTCATGGCAAAAAGTAAAATATATCCTACTTTTGTCATAATATTACAAGAATAGCCGGCCTGTCAATAATACAATAAGATCAACCTATTCATATAGTATGTCAATCAGTCATGAAAGGAGAAAAAAATGATCATTATCGGGGAAAAAATAAACGGAGCAATCCCTTCTGTAGCAAAAGCGATCAAAGAGAGAGATGCAGATTGGATCAGGGATCTGGCAAAGCGCCAGAGCGATGCCGGTGCGGACTTCATTGATGTATGTGCCTCTGTGGTTGAAGGTGATGTGGAAGTGCTTCACTGGCTGATCGACCTGGTGCAGGAAGTGAGCGACGCAAAAATCTGCATAGACAGCCCGAATCCGGATTCAATAGTGGAAGCGATCCCGTTCTGCCGGAAACCGGGCATCATCAACTCTGTTTCATTGGAAGGACGAAAAATAGATACGGTATTTCCGGCCATTGCTGATACAAAATGGGAATGCATTGCCCTTCTCTGTGACAGCAACCGTATTCCGGAAGGAGCAGATGAAAGGATCGATATTTTTGAAAGGACCATGGTCAAAGTGAAAGAGTACGGCATTGACCCGTCCAGGATACATATCGATCCGCTGGTATTCAGCATCGGTACAAATCCTGAATCATTCAATTCATTTGCCGAGGTTACAAGGTATGTAAAGAATGCTTATCCGAGCATTCATGTGACCAGCGGCCTCTCAAATATTTCTTTTGGTCTGCCGGCAAGGAAAATACTGAACCAGGCATTCCTGATCATGGCGATGCAGGCCGGCATGGACTGCGCGATCATTGATCCGACCAACAGGGACATGATCGGCTCGATCTTTGCGACTGAAGCTTTGTTAGACATAGATGAATACTGCCTGGAATACATCGGCGCCTACAATGATGACCGTTTCGGCACTAAAAAACAGTAGTTGAGGAGAACAGCCATGAACATATTACTTTGTGTAAAACAGGTGCCGGATACCACAGAGATCCGGATCGATCCTGTAAAAAACGTGCTTATAAGAGAAGGTGTTCCCAGCATTTTAAATCCTTTTGACAGCTATGCCCTTGAAGCAGCTGCACGCATCAAGGATAAGGATCCGGGGGCAACGATAACCGTGCTCAGCATGGGACCCGCACAGGCGCAGGTAGCCTTAAGAGAATGCCTTTCAATTGCGGCTGACAGCGCTTATCTGATCTCAGGCAGAGAGTTCGGAGGATCAGATACTTTGGCGACCAGCTATATCCTGTCATGCGCGATAAGGAAACTGGAAGAGATCAAAGGACCATTCGATGCCATTTTCTGCGGCAAGCAGGCAATTGACGGTGATACAGCCCAGGTTGGCCCGGAGATAGCAGAACACTTAGGGCTCCCGCTGGTCACTTATGCTCATGAAGCAGAGGCGGCTGATGACAAACTGAAGATCAGGCGGGAAGTTGAAAAAGGCTACGAGATCGTAGAGGTAAAAACACCATGTCTGGTGACGTTTACAAAGCCTGCATGGGAAGTCCGTTATCCGACGATTGCAAGAAAACTCCGGGCGGATCAGACAGAGATCCCTGTTCTCAGCCTGGAAGATCTGCCGAATATCGATCCAAAGAGGATCGGTCTGAACGGATCCCCCACAAGGGTGAAAAAGACCTATGTTCCTTCGAAGCAGAAGGCGGGTGTCACCATCTCGGAGAAGGACGGAGAGAAAGCCGGAAAGATGATAACAGAATTGCTGAAACAGGCAGCGTTGATATAAGACTTGCGGATCGGGAGATAATCATGGAAGCAAAAACAAAAGATGTATGGATTTTTATAGAAACCGATGAAACTGGAGCTGCCCGGAATGTAGGCATCGAACTGCTGTCACCCGGCAGGATGATCGCGGACAAGCAGGGCGGAAAACTGGTTGCCGTAGTGATCGGATATCAGGCAGAGGCAGCGGTAAAGGAAGCTGCTGAGCACGGCGCTGATCAGGTGATCGTAGCGGATGCTCCTGAATACCAGTATTTTACTTCGGATGCATACAGCAAGGCGCTTGTAACGCTTGTTGAAAAGTATGGACCGACCACGCTGTTGATCGGAGCAACTCCGAACGGACGTGATTTCGGACCGCGCGTATCCTGTAAACTGCAGACAGGTCTTACAGCAGACTGTACAGGACTTGATGTGGATGAAGAAACAGGAAATGTTCTATGGACAAGGCCTGCCTTCGGCAGCAATCTGATGGCACAGATCCAGTGCCCGGAGCACAGGCCGCAGATGGGTACAGTCCGCCCGGGAGTATTTAAAAAATCAGAGCCGCAGAACGCTCATGCAGAGATCATCACTGAGGATATCCGCATACCGGAGGAAGCTATACGCACCCGTGTACTTGAAGTGATCAATGAGCTTGAAGGCGAATCGGTAGATCTGGAGAATGCTGAGATCATTGTAGCAGGCGGCCGCGGAGTAGGAGGACCTGAAGGGTTTAAAGTGATCCGTGAGCTGGCAGATGTGCTCGGCGCAACTGTAGGAGCTTCCCGTGCGGTCGTTGACGCAGGCTGGATCCCTCATGCGCATCAGGTAGGACAGACAGGAAAAACAGTTGGCCCGAAACTTTACATAGCATGCGGCATCTCCGGCGCGATCCAGCATACAGCAGGCATCGCAGGATCAGATGTGATCGTTGCGATAAATAAGGATCCTTCCGCGCCGATATTTGCAGTTGCCGATTATGGCGTAGTCGGAGATCTATTTGAGATAGTGCCTGTCATGATCAGTGAGATCAAGAAGGCCAAGGGGATATCTGATGATGAGGACCTTCCTCTGCGGCCGGTATGGAAGGCACATCCCGAACAGGCTTGCCATATTGAAATGATACCGCCTAAGCATGCGACCACAAAGCTTGCGGCTGATCTGGAGCTGTTCGGGGAAAAGATCGAAAGCTACATGAGCAACGGGCTGATCGCATCAGTTACTGATAACGCGATGGGAAAACTCGCGTTCCAGTGTACGGAACTCATAGAAGCGATCAATATTGCACCAAGACCGGATCAGGTGCTGATCCATCTGAACACATTCCACAGAAAACAGGAACTGGACCATATCCTTTCTTATGCATTGGAACATGGCGTACGGAATATCCTGGCTGTAACCGGTGACGGATCGGATAAGATGCACAAACTCCTTCCGGAGGAACTGGAGTGTAACGACGCGACAGTCTCAACGTCAGTGGAACTGATCAAATATGTCAGAAAGCATTATCCGGAATTCATCATAGGCGCTGCTTTCAACCCTTATGAACCTCCGGAGTCAGAATTTGAAAAGCTGAAACGCAAGATCGAAGCCGGAGCCACTTATGTGATCACACAGCCTATCATCGGACGGGATGAGCAGGTGGACAGGTTGGTAAAAGAATATCCGGATCTCCCTGTGATCATTGAGATATGGATGTCGAAAAAGCTGTATCTGCTCGCGGATGTGTTCGGAAGGCCCATACCGGAAGATGAACCCTACGATCCGATGGAGACCATGAAAACAGTCATGGATGCTTATCCGGGATACGGCGTATACCTGGCGCTGATGGGATATAAGACCCAGTATCCTCTGATAGTTGAAAAATTTGGCAAATAACTGATTCCCCCATTGGAAGACAGGCCTTTGCACGGAAGAACGGGCGGGGCCTGTCTTTCTATCTCCTTAAACTCCACGATCCTGTCATTTTTATTGCGGTAAGGCTGAGATTTGGGAAAGCAGAAATATTGTGTTTTGGGCTTCTTATCACTATAATAATATCAGTTATAAGTAATTATTCAGGGAGAGGAGACCACGATGAAAGAAAAGACAGTATTGCTTGATGGCGCAAGCGGAACACTGCTCTGGGAGTTTGCCGAAGAGGCCGGCCTGCCCAAGAAACCTGTGTGGCAGTACAATACCGATCACCCCGAGCTGGTGACAAAGCTTGCAAAAAGCTACATTGAAGCGGGTTCGGATATAATTTTCGCAAATACTTTCAGCATCAATTCGCTGTCGCTGGAACATGCAAGCGGCTATGATCTGGAGGAATCTGTCAGGAGCGGTGTTCGTCTCGCGAAGGAAGCTGCCGCGGGCACAGGTACAAAAGTAGCTCTGGACATAGGTCCTCTTTCTGTTTTCATGGAACCATACGGTGACCTTGAGGAAGATGAAGCTGCAGACATTTACAGAGAGATCCTTGATGCCGGAACTAAGGAAAATCCGGACCTCATCGTCCTTGAGACTTTCATGGACCTGAACATGCTGGAAGTTGCCGCTCAGACAGCCAAGGAATATGGCATTCCGGTCATCTGCTCGATGTCTTTTGATAAGAACGGAAGAACAATGATGGGCAATTCGGTAAGCGATATTGCCGAGCGTCTTGCTCCGCTCTCACCTGCAGCGATAGGGCTTAACTGCTCACTGGGACCGGAAGAGGCACTTCCGATAATCCGTGAGTTTGCGTCCGTTACGGACCTTCCGCTGTTCTTCAAGCCCAATACGGGGCCGACTCTTGCAGACGGTTCGTCGAGAGTGGCAGCAGAGGAATATGTCAAAGATGTATCCCAGGCGCTTGACATAGTAACTTATATCGGAGGCTGCTGCGGAACTTCACCTGAGTATATCAGGCTTCTTGCAGATGTGATAAAAAACAGCTGACATTTTAAGAATAAGATCTTCAGCAGCTGCGGACAAAATATATGTCCGCAGCTGTTTCTTTATATCTGAAAATTTTTGTACAAAAAAATCGGGGAAAATATATGCACTTTTTTCGGGGCTAAAGCGCTTTTTTTTGGGAAAACCTATTGACCCTAGAATTATACCAAAGTCTATATTTAATATGTGAGAAGATCCCTGCCCGGGACATGCAGGCGATGCTGCTGAAAGCAGTTCACATATTATATTAATTTAGGAGTGAGATAACATGGAAAAGGTATTTACTAACCTGACAACCGGAGGCCCTATCTCCGTGTATGTCGAAGACGGCAAGATCACCAGGATCAGGCCGCTCCAGGTGCCCGAAGAGGATTATCCTAAACCATGGACTGTCGAAGACAGGAACGGAAAGAAGTATTCTCCCCCGAAGGCAATGCGTGTTGCGCAGAACATTCTTGCAGAGAAAAACAGACTTTACAGTGAGGACCGTATCCTCTATCCGATGAAGAGGGTAGACTGGGATCCCGATGGCGAGAGAAATCCGCAGACCAGAGGCATTTCAGGATATGAACGGATCTCATGGGATGAGGCAGCCTCTATCATAGCCAAGGAGATCGACCGCCTTGCGCCTCGTGATGAAAACGGAGTATTTGACGGGCATGCCATTACCGCGATCACCGGATCACATCATAACTGGGGTGTCGTCGGATATAAGATGGCGCCTTTCGGCCGCTTCTTCTCAATGCTTAACTATACGCCGATACTCGACAATCCGGACTCATGGGAAGGCTGGATGTGGGGTGCTCCGCACATGTGGGGCTTCTATTGGCGTCTGGGTCAGCCCGAGCAGTTTGACCTGCTCCCGGATGCATTTAAGAATACCGACATGATAGTATTCTGGTCAAATGACCCGGATTCCACACACGGCATTTACTCCGGACAGGAATCCAATATCTGGCGTGTATGGCTCAAGGAAATGGGCATGAAGTGCGTATTCATCGACCCGTTCTATAACTATACAAATGCCGTCATGGACGGCTCATGGTTTGCTCCGCGTCCCGGAACAGACACCGCGCTCGCAGCAGCGATCGCTTACCAGTGGATCGTAGATGATACATATGATCATTTCTATGTGGAAAACCGCACCGAAGGCTTTGAGGAATTCAAGGCTTATATCCTCGGAAAAGAGGATGGCATACCGAAGACCAGTGAATGGGCTGAGGAAAAGACTGGCATTCCTGCACGCCGCATACGCTCACTTGCTAAGGAATGGGCTTCCAAGAGAGTTGCCCTTGCCGGCGGCGTAAGAGGCGGTGAAGGATCTGCCTGCAGGACCGCATATGGTACAGAAGAAGCCCGTTTCCTTATCGCTCTTGCAGCAATGCAGGGATTTGGAAAGCCCGGCGTTTCAATCTGGGGCACAACAATGGGAGCGCCTGCTGACTATACATGGTTTCCCGGATATGCTGAACCGGATTCGCAGATGGGCAAGTCTCCCGCGGCAAATATCAAATATCCCGCATCTAAAGTCAAGCAACGTCTCTACCGTCTGAATTACCCTGAAGACATCATGAACGGAAAAGGTGAGTTCATTGGCGACGGATTCTGCGGACAGTCAATAGCGCAGCAGTTCAATCATCATGAATATCCGATTGAAGGCAAAGTCAGGATGCTCTGGCGTTATGGCGGATCATTCATGGGAACCATGACAGAGACCAACCGCTACATAGAGCTTTACCGCCATGTCGGTGAAAACCAGCTCGATACCGTTATCAACCAGGACTGCTGGTTTGGCGGCGAAGCTAAGTATGCTGACATCATCCTCCCTGCCTGCACCAACCTTGAGCGCAATGACCTCGGCGAATGGTCAGTGGGCGGCGGTTATACAACTCATGCCGAGATCGGAAACAACTGGCGTGTTATCGTCCGCGAGCAGAAATGCGTGGAGCCGCTTGGCGAGTCAAAGAGCGACTATGAGATCTTCCAGGAAGTAGCTAAGAAACTCGGCGTCTGGGAGCAGTATACAGACGGCGGCAAGACTGAGGATGATTGGGCTGAAGCTTACTGGAATCTTTCCGAACTCAGCAAGCGCTGCAGCTGGGAAGAGTTCAACAAGAAAGGCTATTACATCGTTCCCGTACCTGAAGATTACGAAGAGCATCCTGCTTTCCGCTGGTACTATGAAGGACGCGACTGCGATACCCAGGACTACCTCAATCCTAAGATCAAAACAGTCAATAACATGAATTCCATGGAGCCCACGGAGAATTCCAAGGAACTCGGAACATATTCCGGCAAGCTGGAGTTTGCGTCAAGAAGCCTTAAAGAGCTTTCACCTGACGACAATGAGCGTCCGGCAGTTCCACATTACATTCCTTCATGGGAGGGACATGAAACGGAAACCTATAAAAAGTATCCGCTTCAGATCATTTCTCCGCACCCGCGTTTCAGCTTCCACACGCATTATGATACTCATGCAAGCTGGATCGACGAGATCCCCTGCCATCGTATGATAATCGACGGCTATGCTTACTGGGTTGCCCGCATCAATCCCAAGGATGCAAAGGACCGCGGCATCAAGACAGGCGATATCATCGAGCTCTACAATGACCGGGGAAGCGTTCTGTGCGCGGCTGATGTTACCTACCGTGTGCCTGTCGGAGTCATGCATTCCTATGGCTGCTCTGCAAAGTACGATCCCATCACTACCGAGACCGGTGCTACAGACCGCGGAGGATGCGTCAACATCCTTACAAATAAACGCTGGCTGTCAAAGAACGTTCCCGGCATGGCACCTAACTCCTGCCTGATCGAATGCAGGAAATGGGAAAGCTGAGCACATGCGGAAAGGAGAATGAATTATGGCTAAATATGGTTTTATCATAAATATCGACCGCTGCAACGGCTGCTACAGCTGCTTCCTTGCATGCAAGGACGAGTGGATCGGAAATGACCACGGAAAATATGGCGCTGCAACCGCGGAGGGCATGAATCTCATGCGCCTCAAAGAGATCGAATACGGCACAGACAATAAGGTCAAGGTCGACTATATCCCGATCCCGTGCCAGCACTGCAAAAACGCTCCGTGTGTAGCAAAACGCCCTGACGCTTTCTATACCCGTCCGGATGGACTTGTCATACTGGATCCTGAAAAGAGCGCTGACAAGGCACTGCTCAGCGCATGCCCTTACGGCTGTGTACAGTGGAATGAGAAGGCAGGCATTGCCCAGAAATGCAATGGCTGCGCACACATGCTCGATGCAGGCGAAAAACAGACCAGGTGCAGCGAATGCTGCCCGAACCAGGCGATCTTTTTCGGCGATCTGGATGATCCCGAAAGCGAGATCTCAAAATATGCTGCAGAACATGCAGACGAGCTTGAGGACTTCCAGCCTGCATTCAAGGCAGAGCCGGGTGTTAAGTACATGTATATCCCGAGACCGTTCATCTGCGGAGAAGTTACATTCGGCGGTGAAGATGTAAAAGGCGCCAAAGTAACTGTAAAATGCGATGAAAGCGGCAAGGAATATGTTACAGAGACAGATTTCCTGGGTGATTTCGAAGTACAGGGACTTCCTGTAAACAAACCTTTCACCGTGACTGTCGAGGCTGAAGGGTGCAAGACGGCTGTACTCACATGCCGTACAGCAGGAGCCGTAAACTTCGGAGAGATCATACTGGAGGAAGCATAATGAAAAATGCAGTAATTGTTGAAGCATGCCGTACGGCTGTCGGATCTTTTGGAGGAACTTTAAGACCGTGCAGCGCTCTTGATCTGGCATGCGCAGTGCTTAAGGGATGTATCGACAGGAGCGGGATAGACCCTAAAGAGATCGATGAAGTCATCATGGGCCACTGCCGTCAGACTTCGGACGAGCCCAATATCGCCAGGGTTGCAGCCCTGAAGGTTGGGATCCCTGAGGAAACTTCAGCGCAGACCGTAATGCGTCAGTGCGCGAGCGGAATGACAGCTATCCAGACCGGAGCCATGCAGATCATGTGCGGCATTTCAGATGTTGTTCTGGCCGGAGGTGCAGAGAGCATGTCCAACGCTGTGTTCTATGTCCGCAACGCCCGCTGGGGTGTCGGAACAGGTACGACACAGTTCGTTGATGCGCTTACCGAAGTCCAGTTCAAGGCTCAGCCGGAAGACATATACGGCTCTTACAACATGGGAGCAACAGCTGAGAACATTGCTGAACAGCTTGGCATAACAAGGCAGGAGCAGGATGAGTTCGCTTTCGAGTCGCAGCAGAAGGCCATCGCCGCGATCGACGCAGGCCGTTTTAAAGATGAGATCGTGCCGGTAACCGTCCCCCAGGGCAGAAAGAAACCGCCGATCATTTTTGATACAGATGAGTTCCCGAGGCGTGACACCAATCTTGAGAAGATGGCAAAGCTGAAACCCTGCTTCAACATCAAGCACGATGAAGAAGGCCGTCTGTTAAATGATTCGGCACTTACAGGCACTGTGACTGCAGCAAGCTCCTCAGGACGTAACGACGGAGCATCCGCGGTTCTGCTTATGAGTGAAGAGAAGGCTCAGGAACTCGGATTAAAGCCCATTGCCAGGATCATAGGAATGGGCACGGCAGGAAATGATCCCCGCCTCATGGGTCTGGGACCTGTAGGTGCTGTCCCGAAGGCACTTAAAAACGCAGGACTTACAGACGACGACATCCAGCTCATCGAGCTCAATGAGGCATTTGCGGCCCAGTCCATAGGCTGTATCAGGCTGCTTGGCTGGGAAAACAAGAAAGACATTATCAATGTAAACGGCGGAGCCATCGCACTTGGCCATCCGGTCGGTTCATCCGGCAGCCGCATAATAGTCACGCTCATCCATGAAATGAAAAAGCGCGGCCTTAAATATGGTCTGGCCACGCTTTGCATTGCCGGTGGAATGGGACAGGCAACCGTTATTGAAATGTTATAAGGGATCCTTTGTGACCGGAAGCCAGACTTCAAAGTATCCGGTATTGGCACCATCCTCAAGGATGCTGCAGATGAGATTGCCTCTCGCACTGCCTGTGACTGTATATCCGTTTTGTTCGGCATAGTCATACATGTAGTCGATAAGATCTGCGGTAAAAGCATTTTTCCCTGAGCTGCTGAACACGCTGTGTATGCATTCCACGGACGGAAGATGCATGACCGGCGGTTTGGCAGCTACGGAGAACTCGTCGACATAATCCATTTCGAGTGAAAAACCCCAGGCATAACGGTAATTTTCCGTATCCTTGGGCGGGATCTCGAAATACCTTTGAAGAAACGGCATGTAGTTCTGCCACTGTTTTGCAAGCTTCTGTTTCTCGGGACTGTAATCGTAGGCAGTATCGAATCTGTTGAGGTAGCGGATGATCTCCGGACAAAAGGCGATATCGCATTTGCCCGCATAATCCTTGATCCGGCTTACCTGATCGCAGTGCTGCTTAAGGCGGTGAAGCAGAAGCTCCTGATGGCGTATGGATTCCTGCATCTCGTCCTGTTTCTCTTCGAGCACGGATAGAAGGTCCCCGTAGTAGCAGTCACATTCCATGTAAGCTATCTGCGGGATGCCGAACCCGAAGCTCTTATACCAGAGACAGTCGATGAGAAAATTGAGATCCCATGCGTCGTAATAACGATAGTCGTTCTGCTTGTCCTTTATGGGAGTCACTACGCCTTTCTTCTCATAGTAGCGCAGCAGATCGGTAGAGATCCCGAGGATCCTTGCCACATCACCGATTTTATATTGCATGCATGCCTCCTTATGGTACCAGTAACGCAATTACCTTCTTCGATTATACGTTAACGGAAGTTGGTTGTAAAACAGTATTAAACGGCCTTGGACCGTGAAATAGTTTATAATTATTTAAAATATAGAAAGAGAGGAAATAACCATGGCTTATATGCCCCTTGACAAAAGCAAATTCTATCTTGAAACCGAAAAAATGACCAAGATCTACGACCTCAGCAATCCCTGGGGCTGGGATACACCTCTTTGGCCTTTCCCGGGCGCAAGGACTGACCTTCAGTTCCCCCGCGGACAGTATCATGAGCGTTTCCACAAACGTACATGTACTTATACCGGAACACTCCATGCAGCAACTCACTGCGATGCTCCGAACCACACGCTTCATGAGGAAGAAGTAGACCGTGAACGCTATGGTTACACACTCGCTGAGATGCCTCTTGAGCACGCTATCGGTACCGGCGTTATCGTTGACCTGACCTGGATGTACGACGAGTTCGAGGAAGCGTTCAACAAGGCAGGCGGAGATCCCGCAAAGATGGGCGAATATGCTGAATATCCGGGCAAGAAGGGTGCTATCTGGCATATCATCACTCCTGAAGAAGTTCAGGCAGCTCTTGATAAAGACGGCCTTGAGATCCGCCCGAACGATTTCGTGGTTCTCAATACCGGTTTCCATCGTTATTGGAGAAAGAACAACGACAAGTATTTCAACTATTATCCCGGAAACGGCCCCGAGCTTGCAAACTGGCTGATGTTTGAAAAGAAGATCAAGGCCATCGCCGGAACTTACGGCGCATCAGATTCTGTTGTATGGCATTGCCCGTGCAAGGAGCAGATGCCTTGGGTTTACAACAACTATAAACTTGCAACAGGCCGTGACATTGACAAGGACTATCCTGATTATGAGCCTTGCCACCGTCTGTTCGGACAGCATGGACTTATGGCGATCGAAAATGCCGGCGGCGACATCGACCTTGTAACAGGCAAGCGTATGATCCTCTGCGCATTTCCTTTCCGCTGCGAAGCTGCTGACGGCGGCATGGTCCGTCTCGTTGCATGGGAAGAGGGATCATTCTGATGATCAGACCGTAAGGTCATTTAAGATTGGATATCATGTCAACCTCATCGCCAGGCGGCGGTGAGGTTGATGACTGCTGAGCAGATCGGCAGAAAAGGAGAAGTATATGATCAGATCAATGGAAGAGCTGACGCAGGCAGCCTGCAGCACACCGGCTCTTAAGATGGCAGTCGCCTGCGCGGAAGATGCGCCGGTCCTTGATGCGGTGAAACATGCCTATGATAAAAACATCATCATCCCGGTGCTGATCGGGGATAAGCAGAAGATCTTCAAAGAGGCTGAAACTGCGGGCATAAGCATTGACAGCTGGGAGATCATTGATATCCCGGATAAAAAAGCAGCCTGTGAGGAGGCGGTACGGCTGGCAAGTGAAGGTAAGATCAGCCTGATAATGAAAGGCATGGTCGATACCTCCATAATAATGAAAGCTGTTCTGAACAAGGAGTATGGTCTGTATACAGGCGGTGTGCTCAGCCATGTCGGAGTCCTGGAAGTCGCAGGTTTTGACCGACTGTTTGCGATCACGGATTCAGCGATCAACATAGCGCCTGATCTGGATGCAAAAGTATCGATCATTAAAAACGCAGTTGAAGTGGAGCATGCTCTGGGTAATGAAATGCCCAAGGTCGCGGCACTGTGCGCGGTCGAAAAGGTAAACCCGAAAATGGAGTGCACCCTTGATGCTGCGAAGCTGGAAGAGATGAATAAGGAAGGCCTTATAACAGGATGCTTGATAGGCGGGCCTTTTGCACTGGATAATGCTGTGTCTAAAGAGGCAGCAGCGCATAAGGGCATTACAAGTCCGCTGGCAGGAAATGCTGATGTACTATTCGTTCCGGATCTGGAAGCAGGCAACTTGCTGATCAAGGCAATGGAGTATTTCGGACATGCCAGGAAAGCAGGAGTGATAATGGGAGCAAGGATCCCGATCGCGCTTACGAGCAGGGCAACCGCTCCGGAATCCAAGATGTACACGATCGCAATATCAAAGCTTATCGCAACCCTCAAGGAGGCCAGAAATGCCTAAGCAGATAATCGTTATCAATCCGGGCTCAACATCAACAAAGACTGCGATGTTTCTTGATTCAGAAAAGGTTTTTTCCATCAATGTGGAGCATGCAGCATCGGAATTGATGAAGTATAAAGAGATAGTGGACCAGCTGGATTTCAGAAAGGAAGCAATCCTTAGCGCTCTTGAGAAAGAAAAGGCTGACATAAGAAAAACAGATGCATTTGCAGGCAGATGCACGGGACTGCTCCCCATGCCGGGCGGTGTTTATGAGGTTAATGATCTCATGTATCAACATGGAAGCATGGGCATAGGCAGCAGGCATCCCGGAAATCTGGGTCCCATGATCGCATTGGACTTCGCCCGCGAATATGGCGGAAGGGCATTCTGCGTAAATCCGAGCACTGTAGATGAGTTTATACCCGAAGCCAGAGTGACCGGTCTGCAGGAGATGTTCCGCACCAGCAGAGGACATCCGCTGAACCAGAAGGAAGTGGCGATCCGTTTCGCGAAAAGCATCGGCAAAGACTATTCACAGGTCAATGTCGTTGTGGTGCACATGGGCGGCGGCATTTCCGTCGGCGCGCACTGTAAGGGTAAGATCATTGATAATGTTGACTCAACAAGGGGAGAAGGACGCATGGCTCCGACAAGGACAGGCACGCTCCCGGCAGCTAACCTTATAGAGCTTTGTTTTTCAGGAAAATATACAGAGAAGCAGCTTTTGGACAAGGTCATGAAGACCGGCGGATGGATTGATCATCTGCAGACAGCTGACGCGATCGAAGTAGAAAAGCGCATCATAGCAGGTGACCGTTATGCCGAACTCATATTCAATGCAACCGGTTACCAGCTTGCAAAAGACATAGCTGCCATGGCAGCAGTCATGGACGGAGAAGTGGACGCCATACTTCTTACAGGGGGTATCGCTTACTCCGAGAGGATGGTAAACATCATAAAGAAAAAGACATCATTCATCGCGCCGGTTGTTGTATTTGCCGGCGAATATGAGATGGAAGGGCTTGCCTCGGGAGCACTCCGTGTGCTCGAGGGGCTTGAAGAGCCTTTATCCTATACAGGGGAACCTGTATTTAAGGGTTTTGAAGAACTGTTTCGGGAGTAAATGTAATGTCAGTCGGACATATCATCGGAATTATCATAACGTTTTTGCTTATCCTGGCGGTAAGCTACTTTTCGGGAAGAAAAGTAAAAAGCGGAGCGGATTTTGACTCTGCCGGGGGAAAAGCATCCGCCGGCATAGTCATGGGCGCCATACTTGGCACACTTGTGGGAGGATCGTCAACAGTAGGAACCGCGCAGCTTGCCTACACATACGGCATGAGCGCATGGTGGTTCACGCTTGGGGGAGGCATAGCATGCCTTCTGCTTGCGATCTTCTTCATAAAACCGATAAGGGCGTCCAAGGCGGTCACTCTGGTTGGCATCATATCCGGAACATACGGTGAGAAAGCCGGGATGGCGGCATCCATACTGTCATCCATAGGAACATTCATTAATATCATTTCCCAGCTGATCGCGGCAACCGCCATAATAGAGATCATATTCCCGAATATCGGGCTGGCTGTTGCGGTGGCGATAGCAGTTGTACTGATGACGATATATGTGATCTTTGGCGGAATGCTGAGCGTCGGCAGTGTAGGACTGGTAAAACTGATCCTGCTCTTTATCGCTGTTATCGCAGGCGCTGCAGTTGTGCTTTACCACAGCAACGGCATATCCCTTTTATGGAACAGCCTGGATCATGGCAAATATTTTAATCTGTTCGCAAGAGGTGTGGGAGTGGACGGAGGAGCAGGCCTGTCGCTGATCCTGGGCGTATTTTCAACCCAGAGCTATGCGCAGGCGATCCTTATGGGAAAGACTGACCGTACGGCACAGCGCGGCGCGATATTAAGTGCGGCGCTTATCCCTCTGATCGGCATAGGAGGAATACTGATCGGACAGTACATGCGGGTAACTGTGCCGGACCTTGCCTCGCCCAAGATGGCGTTCCCGATGTTCATCACTCAGCACATGCCTCCGGTCCTTGCAGGCGTGATCCTGGCAACGCTCATAATCACGGTAGTCGGCACAGGGGCAGGACTTTCACTCGGTATCTGTACCGTCATCAACAGGGATATCGTCAAAAAGCGTACTCACAGGTTTGACGATCCGAAAAAGAACCTGGTATTTTCCAGGCTGCTGATCCTTGGGATCCTTATCCTTGCAGGCATTTTATGCATCTGCCCGATAGGTGATGTCATACTGAATTTCGCATTTATGTCCATGGGTCTTCGCGGCGCGGTCATATTCATCCCTCTTTGCTGCGCGCTGTGGCTGAAAGACAAAGTAGACTCACGCTGGATACTGGTCTCCATAATAGTCAGCCCGATCATTGTGCTTGTATTCGGGCTGCTTAAGATACTGCCGTTTGACGCTCTGTTCATCGGCATCCTGTTTGCTGTGATCGCATGTGCCATAGGTTATTTTCAGGCAAAAAAGAAAAGAGGATAAGGCAGGTCAATCCACCCGGCACCGGAATGTCTTGCGTGCTACTCCGAGTTCTTCATTGGCAGGTATCACAAGCACACGCACCTTTGAGTCAGGCGCGGAGAGCTGCAGCAAGCCTTTGCCGAGCTCATCAGGCTGCTCAGCCATCTTTATGCCCAGATGTGCGACCTGGCGGCAGACTTCCTGCCTGACAGAGCTGTCATTCTCGCCTATTCCGGCTGTAAATACCAGATTATCCAGACCGCCCAGTTCGGCATAAAATGCGCCGATGTATTTTACGATGCCGTTGATAAAATGCCTGATGGCAAGGCCGGCTCTCTCATTGCCTTCCTTTTCTGCTTCACGCAGTTCTCTCATGTCATTGCTCACCCCGGAGATGCCAAGAAGGCCGCCCTGTTTTTCAAGACCGTACAGGATCTCCTCATCCGTGAACCCTCTGTTTTTCAGGAACGGGAATACATAAGCATCAATGTCACCGCATCTGTTTGCGTGGCAGATGCCGTTCTGCAGTGACAATCCGAAAGTTGTATCCACGCTCTTTCCGTCTTCTATCGCGCAAAGTGAACAGCTGCCGCCGAGATGGCAGGATATGGTCCTGCCGGTACTGCCAAAGAGCTCCGTAAGTGTCTCTGCGACATAACTGTGGGAGGCACCGTGGTAGCCCATGCGGCGGAATCCGTATTTTTCAAGCCATTCATACGGCACAGCATAAAGTGTTCTCTCAGCGGGTATGGTCTCATGGAATGCGGTCTCAAATACTCCGACGAGCACTGCGTCAGGAAGGAGAGCCCTGAAATGTCTTACAGCCTCCAGATAGGGACCGTTGTGGGCAGGCGCTACATCAAGAAACTCCTGCATCTTTTCTTCAACAGCTTCATCTATGACTGCCACGCCATATCCCGGCGCAAGGACAGTCTTGAATCCCACGCGGCTTATCTTTCTTATGTCATCTAAAACGCCGAGTTCACTGTCAGCGCTGAGCATGCAGTCCAGGAACATCTTTATTCCCTCGGTATAAGTGGGGATATCCGTCTTCTCTGTGTGATAATAACCTCCGGCAGGAGTTTTATATGTGAAAATGCCGTTGTCTTTGCGCCCTATGCGCTCAACTTTGGCTTCTGCCATCACATGTTCAGACGGCATTTCAAATAATTTGAATTTCAGGGATGTGCTTCCGGCGTTGCATACGAGTAAATACATAGTCTGTCCTTTCTTTTGCAGATCATTTTTTTTCATTTACCATACTGCAATTAATATGACAGTTTCAGGAAACATTACCGCAATCTGCAGGTGCTTGTTGTATAATAAAAACAGAATATATTTATAATATCAGGAGCTGCGAAGAACGCCATGACAGAAAAAGAAAAAATGCTTGATCAGATGATCTATGACGCTAATCATGACGAGGAATTGAAAAAAGAATTATTGCGGGCTAAAGAGCTCTGTTATGACTACAATCATCTCCGCCCTTCTGATGAAGAGCATCAGCAGGAACTCATGAAGCAGCTGCTGGGCAAAATAAAAGGGACATTTACCATAGTCGCTCCGTTCTGGTGCGACTATGGTTTCAACATTGAGATAGGCGATAATTTCTTCGCAAATCATAATACTGTGATCCTTGACGGAGGTAAGGTGACATTCGGGGATAATGTGTTCATCGGTCCCGACTGCGGGTTCCATACTGCCGGGCACCCGATCGATCATGAGACAAGAAATGCCGGGCTCGAATATGCTTATCCGATCACCGTGGGCGATAACGTCTGGATCGGCGCAGGCGTTCATGTTATGCCCGGAGTCACGATCGGAAGCAATGTTGTGATAGGCGGCGGCAGTGTTGTTGTGAAAGACATACCTGATAATTGTATGGCAGCAGGAAATCCGTGCAGGGTTATCCGCCCGATAAATTAAGTTTTAACTAAGGAATGCTCCGTATAGTTGTATGAAAAATACAATTAAGGAGCAGATAATGAAACAAAAGAGAAAACTGATACTGGACGCTGTGCTTGCAGCGCTGCTGATACTGCTGATGTGTTATTCCTTTACGGGAGGATTGCTGCACGAAATACTTGGCATCACTATTATTGCCGGATTCATAGTACATGTGTTCATCAACAGAAAATACTATGGGGCAGCCATCCGCGCGATCAGGAGAAAGAAATGCAGCACAAAGAACAAGATCGCATTTGCCGTCAATATTATCCTGCCTGTCGATGCGGTCATTATGCTTGTCAGTTCATTTGCCATCTCACATGATCTGTTCCCGGGGATCAGCAAGACATTTGGAGCTTATAACAGCTGGGTCGCAGTACATGTAATATGCGCCGTCATACTGCTGATATGTGTACTGGTTCATGTATGCATGCATCTGAAAATGTTCACGGGAATGATCAAAAAAGCTGTTAAAAGTCCTAAAGTAGTTATGGCTTGGCGGGCCGGATCGCGTATAACAGCAGTGATCCTGGCCATTCTCGTAATTAAAGTCAGCATTGATAATGTGATCTATGCTGCCGAAAACATACAAGCGGCCGGCAGTTATTCCAAACAGGCAGAGGTGCAGATGACCGCCAGTGCGGAAAAGGAGATCGAGACCACAGTAGAGGTGCCTACCTCGGTAGAAACGCCTACCTCAGCAGAAACGCCAACAACATCATCAGAAGATGAAGAAGACAGTTATGTAACCGAAGACGACGAAGAGAGCTATGTAGCCGAAGATGACGAAGACAGCTATGCAGCCGAAGACGACGATGAGGACTGGAAGGCCGAGGAAGCATATTACGAGGAAGAGACAGAGGAGTACTATAACGAGCCGGATCCGGAACCTCAGGAGCCTGAGATGACACTTGCCGATTTCCTGGGTTCGATGAACTGTTCAGGATGCGGAAAACACTGCAGTCTGCTGTCACCGCGCTGTGGAAAGGGTGAGAGTCAGGCAGAGCAGGCAACATATGAGTATAACGAGATTTATGGTGTCTGAAACAAGTAATAGAGAAACAAAATACAACATCCATCCTGATTTCAAACTGCTCTCAGCGATACATCCTCCGTTGAACCGTAAGACGATCCCGCGGATCCAGAAGATGATGGGGCTTTTGTATCACGGACAGAGATCCGGATCTAAGGTTAAGGTTGAGCATTTACGGATACCTGCGGGGGAAGGCCGTACTGTCAAGGCATTGCTGTATACGCCTAAAAGGGAAAAAGTACAGGGCGGACTTCTGTACTGTCATGGCGGCGGCTACGCATTTCCTGCAGCTCCGTATCAGTACAGGCTTGCGCGCATATATGCCGAAAGGGCAGGATGCTGTGTGCTGTTTCCCGATTACAGACTTGCACCGGGGCATCCGTTTCCCGCAGCTGCAGAGGACTGCTTTGCTGCCTACAGATGGCTCACAAGCCGGTCTGAAGGCCTTCCCGTGGCAGTGGGAGGAGACAGTGCGGGAGGTACGCTCGCAATGGCGGTATGCCTGATGGCAATTGATGAAAAGCTCCCGGTTCCATGTGCCCAGCTGCTGACATATCCGGCAGTCGGGAATTGCGGTGAAACCGAATCAGTCCGTCTTTATACCGACACTCCGATGTGCAACACAAAAGACATGGACACTTACGGTGAATGGTATGTGCAGGATGAGTCTGCAGGAAAGCTTAAATACCGCTCGCCGATAGAAGCAGATTCATTTGAAGGAATTCCGGAGACATATATAGAGACAGCAGAATTTGACTGCCTAAGAGATGGCGCGGTAATATATGCAGATAAGCTGCGTGAGATCGGGATCCCGGTGGAACTGCACAATACAAAAGGCACCATTCATGGCTATGACATGGCTCTGAAGAGCAGTATTGTAAAAGATCTGGTCGGAAAAAGAATAGGATTTCTAAAGAAAGCATTCGGCGTTTCTTCAGTGGCTTAAACGTTCGATATCCGCTTCAGCATCTGCCCATCCAAGCTCGGCGGCGCGCTTATACCATTCAAGGGCAGCATCTTTCGTTCCGTAATTATTCTCCGTGCACCAGCCCACCATGTATGCAGCCTCTCCCTCGCCTGCGTCGGCAGCTTTTCTGTACCAGTAATATGCCATCTCCGGGTCTTCTTCAACTCCGTAGCCGAACTGGTACATGCGGCCTATGTTGTACATTGGGATCTCATATTCATATCGGAACAGCTTTTCCTGTTCGGTTTCCATTGAAGCATCATTTGCAAGGCCTTTTTCTGCAAGCTTCATTTCCCATTCAAATGCCTTTGAGTAATCCTGGTCAGTACCGGTTCCCAAAAGATAGCACATGGCCAGGGCATGGATAGCGATATCGTTGTCTTTCAATGCAGCCTTTTCATACCATTCAAAAGCTTTCTGCGGGTCTGCGGCGGTGCCTGCGCCTTTTTCATAGTATGCTGCAAGACTCAGCATTGCGTCGGAATTGCCGGCTTCAGCAGCCTTCTGCGCCCAGAAAAAAGCCTGCTCATCATCAACGGGAGTTCCGGTCCCTTCGG
>SVDE01000087.1 GCA_015057955.1 Lachnospiraceae bacterium
CAGCACGCTTATCCGCGCGCCTAACTCATTGAGTCCTGCAAGAAGTTCCTTGATATAGCTTTCGTCATGCTGCTCCCTGTATTCCATGCCGGTCATGAATGCGGCTTCGGTAATGTTTGGAACTATAATGTCAGCTACGCCGCATAGTTCAGCGTTCTTCCTGACATAATCCATGTTGAATGCGGGATAGAGCTTGCCGTTATCCGCCATTACCGGATCGACCACTATAAGGGTATTGTCATCCCTGAAATCTGCAAATAATCCCTTGATCTGATCGATCTGTTCTATCGTTCCGAGATACCCGGTATATATGGCATCAAATCTTATTCCTTCGTTCAGCCAGTGCTGCTTTATCGGTTCAATCTGGTCAGAAAGATCCTTGCAGGTAAAATTTTTGAACATGGTATGGGTTGAAAGCACTGCGGTCGGAATGATAACGGTTTCCGAACCCAGCGCTGATATGACCGGCAGCGCTATGGTAAGTGAGCATTTGCCAAGGCATGAGATGTCCTGGATCGTTAAAACTCTTTTCATGATACCTCCTGATGATCCACAATATCTGTAGTATTTTCCTATTTGCATATAATACCAAAAACATGCATAAGATTAAACATTTTTTCTTTTATTCCGCGGCATATACGATATAATAAATACAGCAATATTTAAAGGAGGTTTCGCCATGCAGCAATTCTTGAACACAGTCATCAACTGGGCAACAACTGCCGGTGTTAAGATCCTGATCGCGCTGATCATCATGTTCATCGCTTTCAAGGTCATCAATTTTGTAGTTAAAAAGGTATCAAAGAAATTTGAAAATGAAGAAAAATATGACAAAACTCTAGTCAGGACATTCAGCTATGTAGCAAGGATCGGTCTCAAGATCCTCGTTGTGGTCTGCCTCATCGGATATGTAGGCATTGAAACAGGCGGCATATCCGCGCTGATCGCTTCCGTAGGTGTTGCCGTAGGCTTTGCTCTTAACGGTACCTTAGGCAACCTTGCAGGCGGTATCATGATCATAGTTACCCGTCCGTTTAAGGTCGGTGACTATATCGAAGCTCAGGGCGTGGCAGGTACTGTTGAAGACATAAAGATCTGCTATACCAAAGTTATCACAGTCGACAACAAGACAATCTATCTTCCGAACAGTGCTCTTTCAACAGGAACGATCTCAAATTATTCAGAGAAAGACATCCGCCGTGTTGATCTGGACTTCTCTGTAGCAGGCAATGATCCTGTTAAAGTACGTGAGATCCTTCTTGATGTCTGCGCAAAGGAAGAAAAAGTTCTTAAGGATCCCGCTCCGTTTGCCCGTATTTCCGATTACGGCGCCGGAAATGGTGTAAAGATCACCATGAGGGCATGGTGCAATTCTGCTGAGTACTGGGATGCATACTTCAACCTGCTTGATGATGTCAAGAATGCTTTCGAGGCAAACGGCATCGTCATCCCGTTCAACCAGCTGGATGTACATATCAAGAACGACTGATTTACATAAAAGACGGAGTTGCAAATGCTGTTGCAGCTCCGTCTTTTTACGCCTAAGAATTAAGTGCCAGTAATCACGCCTTTACATCAGAACCGGAAAGTTTTCTGAACATCCGGATCAGCATCACACAGGCTACAATTGCCATTACCACTTCGGCAATACACGATGAAAACGGCAGGCCGTAAAGTGGAATCAGCCTGCTGAGGATCAAAAGCGCCGGTATCTCCAGTACGACCTTTCTTAAAATGGCAAAAATAAATGCCCTTCCTCCCATTCCGCATCCCTGAAAGACTCCAACCGCAGAATAATCTATGCACATAAAAGGCATTGCTATGCACATGGCTGTAAGGAACCAGCTCCCGTATCCAACGACCACGTCATTGTCCATAAACGCCCTTATCAGATCCCCGGAGAAAATCATAAACGCTAAGCATATCACAGCTATTACACCTACTGTTAATGCTATTGAAAATATAACGCTTTTTTTAAGACGCTTATTATCACCGGATGCATAGTTATATCCAAAGATCGGCATTGAACCTTGTGTCATGCCGACATTGAGATTTATCGGTATCATCTGAAGTTTTGATGCTATTCCCATGGCAGCCACTGCCTGTTCTCCAAAGCCGGCAGTGAAATTGTTGAGGATTGTCATGCTTGTTACGTTCAGGAGATTCTGTATCATTGCAGGTATGCCGACACTGAATACATTTTTTATGATCTCTTTGTTAAAAGAGAATTTTCTTATATCAAGGCATACATATGTCCTGTTTCGTTTTGCCGTTATAAGTATGATGAAATAGATACAGGCGACACAGTTGGATATGAATGTTGCGCATCCTGCTCCAGCGGAGCCCATGTTGAGTCCCCAGGGGAGAATAAAGATCGGATCGATGATGATATTCAAAACACAACCGCTCATGGTTCCGATGCTTGCGTGCAGCGAAGCGCCTTCAGACCTTACCATGTATGCCATGACTATGTTAAGGATAGAAGGTATCGCTCCGAGCATGACCGTCCAGAACATGTATCCTGAAGCGGCCGGAGCTGTCGTCTGATCCGTTCCGAGCAGCTTTAGGACCGGACTGCGCAGCAAAGAGATCACTATCGAAATAAGCGCTGCGGCAAAAAGCGAGCAGTAGAAACCGAATGCACTGCTCTTTTTTACCAGTTCGTAATCCTTTGCGCCAAGTGCGCGGCTCATCAGGCTCGATGAGCCGACACCGAACAGATTGGTTATCGCTATGAATCCCAGTGTCAGTGGTGAGATCAGAGTTATGCCTGCTGTCTGGGCGGGATCATTAAGAAGACCTACAAAAAAAGTGTCTGCAAGGTTATAAACGATCAGCACAAGTGAACTGAGTATCGTAGGGATACACAGTTTCATTATGGCCTTGGGGACCGGCATGGATTCGAACAGTTCAGTTCTCATCCTATGGTATTGGTAAGCGTACCTATGCCGTCCGCTTCACATATGACCACATCACCCTTTTTCAGGAATTTAGGAGGGTCAAACCCCATGCCGACTCCTGCAGGCGTTCCCATTGAAATGATCGTTCCTGCCTCGAGAGTCATTCCTGCAGACAGGTCTTCGATCACATCCTCAATGCCATATATCCACTGGGATGTATTGCCGTTCTGACGGAGCTCCCCATTCACATAACTGCGCACAGGTATCATGGGAGGAAATGCGAATTCATCAGCGGTTACGATCCACGGACCTATAGGAGTAAATCCGTCCAGGCTCTTTCCCAGATAAAACTGTTTATGGCGTGTCTGGACTTCACGGGCAGATATGTCATTCAGCAATGTATAACCGAATACATATTCCTGAGCATCTTTGGCAGCCACCTGATATGCGTCTTTTCCGATGATCACAGCCACCTCTGCTTCGTAGTCGACTTTCTGAGTGACGTTTTCATGACTGTCCACAATGCCTTTGTCAGGGACGGCCAGGTTGACTCTTTTTGAGAAATATACCGCATAGTTTTCCCTTACCATTGTCGGATGGAATCTTGCGGCTTCAGTTGTATGATCTGCGAAGTTCATTCCCAGGCATATAACATCATGCGCAGGTCTCGGTATCGGTGACAGAAACTTCACCTCATCAGCCGGTATTCTCTCTTCAGGAATGTCATCCGGCAATCCTTTTCTGATCAAATCTTCCATTGAACTGTAATCTCTTAAGGGGATCACCTGATCTGCTACTATGCCTACGAGTTCCTCCCCGCCATATATGAATGTTGCTAATTTCATTTGTCCTTATCCTTTCCCACATCTTTGATCAGGTTTCCGATTATGTCATTCAGACCTGATTTGCCTCCGAAGATGTCGCCGATTATTGAACTCTTTTTTTCACCCTTCAGAAGTGCGACTGCATCCTTCTTTGTATCCGCATCCGCAGCCCTATAGAGTTCAACAAGCTTTTTCTCCGCGGCGCTGAGCTTCATGGATGTTCCGGAAGAAGACTTCGATGCCGTTGTCTTTTTTGCTGATGTTGTTTTCTTTGCGGAAGCGCTGTCCTTTGCGGCATCCAGTAATGACTTCTGCGTTACTCCCGTCGCCTTGGCGATAGCCTTAAGCTGTTCCTGGGTCAGTTCTTTCTCGCCGCGCTCAGCCTTGCCGATATCAGCTGCACTGGCGCCTTTGACTTTTTTTGCGAGCTGTTCCTGGGTGTAGCCTTTTGCTGTTCTTGCTTCTTTGATAAGTGTTCCGACTTTCTTGCCCATGATCTTCCCTCCTTGACACTTTCAGCAGATCAACCCGTCTTTGAACCTTTTCATCATCTCATTTGTCAGGCTGAATGAGTCCGGCTGCAGGACGATCTCGTCCTTGGTCATGAACTGTGCCAGTTTCAGTTCGTTCTCATCCATCCTGATCTCATTGCTGCCGTCCACATCGCAGTAGAATCCTGCGAGTATGTCCCCGGCAAGCCCCCATGGCTGGGATTTGTAATATCTTATGTTCTTTACTTTAAGGCCGGCTTCCTCCATCACTTCCCTACTCACTGTTTCCTCCAGAGTCTCACCAATCTCAGTAAACCCGGCGACCAGGGCGTAATTATTAAAGCCTTCCCTGTATTTGGTAAGCAGCAGCCTGTCACCATCGATCACGCCTATTATGACTGCAGGCATGATTCTGGGATACATGTTCCTGTCACATACAGGACAGTGCATGGCCCTTTCTACAGGATGATGTTCATTCCTGCTTCCGCACCTCCCGCAGTATGCAAAGTCCTTATACCACTGACAAAGATGGAATCCTGTGAACATGATCATACCGTCTATGTTGCCTGAACATCTCCTGAGACTTCGTATGTCTTCATATGAGAAACCGGGAACAACAGCTGTTTTTTTGCCGACATAGATAAAATACTCTGTTTCATCTATCGCAAATCCGTAGTGGATGTCTTTCGCATTTCCCAGCATTGATGCCGCAGGCAGTATCAGGCCTTCATCCCCTGTTTTTGCCAGCATCCTGCGGCCGTCAAAGCAGATGACCGGGCTGCTGCCTGCAAGAACAGCGTCTGGGCGGTATTCGTTATGGAATTTATGAGGTGCTATATCCTGTATCATTTTAAATTACCTTATACGGTTTCCATTTTCTGTAATCGCCTGAAACAAGCGTGTACTCCACTCCGTTCAGTTTTCCTTCAATGCTGTCATGAAACCTGCTTGAGCCATGAGTATGGGCATATATGACCTGTTCAGCGCCATATTCCTCTGCCATGTCTGTAAATACGCTCGATGTCTGGAGAATGTTGGTCGGCGGATAATGAAGGAACATTATGTACTTCGTATATCCCGCATTCTTTGCCGCTTTAAATGACTGCCTCAGGCGTCCGGCTTCCCTTTCGACTATTTTTTCAGCATGTGCGGCTTTCTCATCATCCCAATCCACGATCTTCCCGAAACGGTTCAGATAGAACGGTCCTTCAAAGGCAAATCCTTTTGTTCCAACAAGCGCAAAGTCTTCATATGCGAAATAGTTTCCCTGAAGGAACTCAAGTGAGCCTTTAAACATCTCATTGAGTTTATCTGTCTTTTTCGCATCCCAGAACATGTCGTGATTTCCCCTGACAAGTATCTTTCTTCCGGGGAGTTCTTCAATGAAGCAGAGGTCAGGTGCACATTCCTCCATGTTCTTTCCCCAGCTGTGGTCTCCCACAAGGATGAGCGTGTCTTCAGGTTTCACGGTCTTTCGGCAGTTATCTGCGAACTTTTTCTCATGATCCTTCCAGATCCTTTCAGTCAGCTGGGATCCGGCTTTCAGCTCGCTGCCGAAATGCAGATGGAGATCTCCGATAGCGTACAGGCTCATGCCTTAAGCCTTTCGAGCAGCTGCTTTGCCGATACTCTTATCTCAGGGTCCGGATAGAAATCCAATATGTCTCTCATGGCTTCAGCCAGTTCTTCCCTGGGGGGCAGTTTCTCACTGCCTTTGGAATAAAGATCGTCCAGGCATCTTATCATCCTGATCACCAGTTCCGGATCTTCCCTGAAAAGCTCTTCCCTGATGCTGTCGATCCCGTCTTCCACATTCATCTCTTCTATTGTTCCGTATGCAGAAGTGAATTTTCCATACGGCCCGTCGTGATCTTCCAGACTTTCTATTTTCAGGATGTCTTTTTTCCAGAGCAGAAAATTTGCTATCTCAAGGCCCTCGTCCGGGTGTCCGTATTCATGCTCATTATATTCCAGGGAATTATATGTGCAGTCGCCTTCAAAGACATATCCGTCTACATAAGTCACGCGAACGTATTTATTGTCGTAATCTAACAGATTCATCTGATCACTCTGCTCCTGCCTTTACGGCATCAGCGAACTGACTTATCTTAGTGTCATTTTCTTTGGAGGCTTCATGTTTCTTATCCAGAAGTGACACCTTGTTCTTCAGGTTCGGAAGCTGGGCTGCAAGCGCATCCACGCATTTTCCGATCTCGCCGCCTCCCGAAAGGATAAATACAGAAGTAACCTTCGCTGCCGCATCCTTGTCTTTAAGGAAAGCATTGACAGCCGGAACTCCTTTGCTGTTCCAGATGGGTGTGCCCAGTATGATCTCATCATATTGAGCAGGATCCTTCTCCAGCGGTTTGATCTCCGGAACATGCTTTAATGCCACCTGACCGCCTCCGACTATGATCTGGGCAGCAAAGCTCTTAGGCATGGGTTTTACTGTCTCGAGTTTCATTATATCCGCGTCAAGCATGCCGGCTATCTTCTCCGCGGCATTTTTCGTATTTCCGGATAAGGAATAATAAACGACTAATCTTTTCATATTTACTAAACCTCCTCTATCACGGCAAGATGTCTTTATGTTTATTGTTAATTCTAACACATTACTTGACTCTTTGACATTATGGTAGATAATAATTATTTTATGGGTTTTATTTTCGCGATCATAACTTCATTATTCTTTACCGCATACGTTGTTCCCAAGAAGCTGACAGCGCAGACTCCGCTCAGGTACAGCGTTTTTCAGGGTATCGGATTTTTTGCCGCATCTGCGGCTGCTTTTCTTATAAGCAGGTTTTCCAACCCTCCCGTTGACAGGATAAATAACCCTGTTCTCTTGCTTTCATGTCTTACAGGTGTCATCTGGTTTGCAGGTTCCATGTTTTTACTGATCGCAATAGATAAGATGGGGCTTTCGAGATCCAACCAGTGGAAAAACCTGCAGGGACCCTTCGGTGCTCTGTTCAACATGATATTCCTGGCTGAGTACCTTCATACCAACGTTTTTTTCATAATCCTTGCCAGTGCACTCATACTGATCTCTGCTGTTCTTTTCAATGTAAAGACCACCGGTGAAGATCTTAAAGCAAACAGGTCAGGTATCATATTCGGACTGCTCGCCGCTGTTTTATTCGGAATCAATTCAATGCTGCAAAAATATGTATCTTCAAGGGGATTCATGTATTCGCAGCTGTTCTGCATTTCACTTTTCGTAATGATATCCTCTTTTGTATTCGCACTGATCAGAGAGCACGATCTGAAGTTTATCAAAGATATCTGCAAAAAAGAAAACCTGCCCGGGCTTGCGGCAGGAGTCATATACTTTTTTGCCTCTTTCTTCTCAACCCATGCGT
This sequence comes from Lachnospiraceae bacterium, assembly GCA_015057955.1. GTDB lineage: Bacteria > Bacillota > Clostridia > Lachnospirales > Lachnospiraceae > RGIG5612. Next base: position 7,578 of record SVDE01000087.1, read on the forward strand.
ACAGACTCATACCGGGCTCAGTGGCATTTACCATAATCCAGCTGAATGCTGTATGGACTGTACTGATCGGAGTATTGATTTTTAAAGAGATAGATTTCAAAAAGAACCGTTTCAGGATATTGACCGGTATCGTATGCGCCATCGCTGGCGTCATAGTACTTCTCTTCGCATGAAGAAAGCCCGCGGATCTTTCACCGCGGGCTTTTAAAAGCGAATCTGTTATTTATCAGGCCATGCGACTGTTGCTAAGCAACAGCCACGCATCAGGCCATGCGACTGTTGCTAAGCTCATCCTTCGCTTACGCTCGGATTCGCTAAGCAACGCTGCATAGCCTGCTCACTAAATTCGCACTGCGGCTTTGCCTTGTGCTCATTAAGTGATCAGGCCATCTGCTTTGCAACTTCTTCTGCAAAGTTTTCCTGTCTCTTTTCGATTCCTTCGCCAACTTCAAAACGGACAAATTTCTTAAGAGCAAGATCTCCGTTTACAGCCTTGAGATACTGGGCAACTGACTGCTTGCCGTCTTCAGCCTTAACATAAACCTGATCAAGAAGGCAGATCTCTTTGAGCTGCTTTGATACACGTCCTTCAACAAGTCCGTTGAAGATCTTGTCAGCTGCGATAGTTTCCTTATCAGCCATTGCAAGACCTGCAACAGTTGTCTTAGCCTCTGCTGAAAGGAAGTTGAACAGATAGTTGAGGTTGTTCTTCTGCTCCTCATAAGCTGCTGCATCAGCTTCTGACCAGAGGCCGTCTTCTGTAGCCTTTGCAAGAAGCTTGGTAAGGATAGGCTTCGGAAGTGACTCAGGTGTGTTGAGAGCGCTGTCAACAGTGATCTCTCTAAGTTTTGCAACTTCCTCATCAGACATGTCGCTTCTGCTGACATACTGGGGATTCATTGCTGCAACCTGCATTGCGATGTTCTTAAGAGCATCCTCAGCTCCGTCAACTGCGTTAGCCTCAGCGATAACACCAATCCTGCCGCCGCCGTGGATGTAAGGAACAACGATACCGTCAGTAACGATCTTAACAAATCTTCTGATGGTGATCTTCTCTCCGATAGTAGCGATGAGTGCAACAAGTGCCTCACGTACTGTCTTTGAAGGATCTGCAAGCCACTTGTCTTCCATCAGGCCTTCTACATCAGTTGCCTCTGTAGCAAATACCTGATCAACAACTGCTGATACGAAATCCTGGAATTTATCATTCTTTGCAACGAAGTCAGTCTCTGAGTTAACTTCGACCATAACCGCTGTGTTGTCTCTTACAACTACTTTTACGATTCCTTCAGCTGCGATCCTGTTGGCTTTCTTTACTGCTGTTGCTTCACCTTTTTTCCTGAGTTCTTCAACTGCTGCATCGATATCGCCGTCATTGTCAACAAGTGCATTCTTGCATGCTAAAACACCTGCACCGGTAAGCTCTCTAAGCTGCTTAACGAGTGCTGCTGTAACCTGTGCCATAGTCTTCTCCTCCTATTACTCTTCTGTAGCTTCTTCTGTCTGGACTGCCTCTTCAGCTTCTGCAGCTTCAGCAGGCTCTTCTGTATCATATGCTTCGCCCTGGTTTGCCTCGATGACAGCGTCAGCCATCTTTGCAACGATAAGCTTGACGGCACGGATAGCGTCGTCATTTCCGGGGATAACATAATCGAGTTCATCGGGATCGCAGTTTGTATCACAGATACCGATAAGAGGGATATTCAGCTTGTGAGCTTCTGATACACAGATTCTTTCCTTCTTGGGGTCTACGATAAAGATGGCATCCGGAAGCTTCTTCATGTCCTTGATTCCGCCAAGGTTCTTCTCAAGCTTCTCCCACTCTTTCTTGAGTGCGATGACTTCCTTCTTGGGCAGTACATCAAATGTTCCGTCTTCAGACATTCTCTCGATGTCTTTAAGTCTTCTGATACGGCTCTGGATGGTCTTGAAGTTTGTCATCATGCCGCCAAGCCATCTTTCATTGACATAGAACATGCCGCAGCGCTCTGCCTCTGTCTTGATGGCATCCTGAGCCTGCTTCTTTGTTCCGACAAAAAGAATTGTTCCACCCTGGGAAGCGATCTGTGCGACTGCATCAAATGCGTCATCGATAAGTCCGACTGTCTTCTGAAGATCGATGATGTAGATACCGTTTCTCTCGGTATAGATGTACGGAGCCATTTTGGGGTTCCAACGTCTGGTCTGGTGTCCAAAATGAACACCTGCTTCAAGCAGCTGCTTCATAGAAA
>SVDE01000011.1 GCA_015057955.1 Lachnospiraceae bacterium
GCTCTTCCGAAGGGACGCCTTGGTGAAAAAGTATATGAAATGTTTGCCGCTTCAGGATTTGAATGCCCTTCCATCCTGGAAAACAGCCGCAAGCTGATCTTCGAAAATGAGGAATGCCAGGTCAGGTACTTCTGGGCAAAGCCTTCCGATGTCCCGATATATGTTGAAAGAGGCGCGGCTGACATCGGCGTTGCCGGCAAGGACATAATACTGGAGTATGAACCGGATGTTTACGAGCTGCTTGACCTTAACATAGGAAAATGCAGGATGTGCGTTGCCGCTCCGAAGGGCTTTTGCGACAACAAGCACAGAACTCTCAAAGTGGCGACTAAGTTCAGCAATATCGCGAGACAGTACTATGCTTCCGTTGACAGGGACATAGACATCATCCATCTGAACGGTTCCATAGAGATCGCCCCCATCATAGGGCTTTCAGATGTGATCGTGGACATAGTTGAGACCGGTACCACTCTTAAGGAAAATGATCTTGAAGTCATTGAGACGATCGTTCCCATCAGCGCAAGACTGATCTCAAATAAGGCAAGTTTTAAATTCAACAGCGACAAGATCATGCAGATCATGAAAAGCATCAGCCAGATGGTCAAAGGAGACACAGAGCAATGATCAGGATATTAAAATATAATGAAGTTTCAAATGAAGAGATCTTTTCAAGGGAAGGCGCCGTTACTGACGTTTCAGGGATCGTGTCAGACATAATCGCTGATGTCAGATCGCGCGGCGATGAAGCCCTGCGTGAATATACCGAACGCTTTGATAAAGTACGGCTCGATTACCTGGCGGTTTCAGCCGGGGAGATAAATGAGGCCCTCTCACTGGTAGATCCTGAATTTCTCAAAGTGCTTGAAAAGGCAGCCGCCAACATCAGGGCATTCCATGAGAAGCAGGTCCGCACCGGATTTGAGATAAAAGGTGAAGACGGAACTGTCATCGGCCAGAAGATCACTCCCGTTGACAAAGCCGGTCTTTATGTACCGGGTGGTACTGCCGCGTATCCTTCAACCGTCCTTATGGATTCCATACCTGCCAAGATCGCAGGTGTTCCGGAAGTAGTCATGGTCACACCTCCCGGCAGGGATGGAAAGATCTCCCCTGCCATTCTCGCTGCAGCCCATGTCGCCGGAATTGACAGGATCTTTAAAGTAGGCGGTTCACAAGCCATTGCTGCTCTTGCCTACGGAACTGAGACCATACCTAAGGTCGACAAGATCGTAGGCCCCGGAAATGCATTCGTTGCCGAGGCCAAGAAGCAGGTTTACGGACAGGTATCCATAGACATGATCGCAGGTCCGAGTGAGATACTCGTTGTCTCGGATGGAAAGAGCGATCCCAGATTTGTAGCAGCAGATCTTCTCTCACAGGCTGAGCACGACAAAATGGCCAGCGCTGTACTGGTAACTGACAGCGAAGATCTTGCTAATAAAGTCAGCGCTGAACTTGAGCGGCAGATACCTCTTCTTGAAAGAAGCGAGATCGCACGCTGCTCCATAGATAACAATGGTAAGATCATCATTGCTGATGATCTTGAAACAGTCATAGAGATCGCAAATGAGATCGCGCCTGAGCATCTTGAACTGTGCGTTGACGATCCCGCAAGATATCTCGGAAGCATCCGTCATGCCGGATCTGTATTCATGGGAAGGATGTGTCCCGAGGCACTTGGTGACTATTTTGCCGGTCCCAACCATACACTGCCGACAAGCGGTACGGCTAAGTTCTCAAATCCGCTGTCAGTTGATGATTTTGTTAAGAAAACACAATACACTTACTACACAAAAGAGGCACTCTCCAAGGTAAAAGATGACATAGCGATGTTTGCCCGTACAGAAGGACTTACGGCACATGCAAAGAGTGTTCTCATAAGATTTGAATGACAGGTATATCAGCAATGAGCAGATTTTTCAGTTCCAAATTCAAAGGCCTTGAGCCTTATACACCCGGGGAACAGCCAAAGGATACAAGTTACGTAAAACTCAATACCAATGAGAGTCCTTTCCCTCCCCTTAAAGCAGTCACTGACGCCGCAGCGTCATGCAGGCCTCTCAACCTGTACTCTGATCCCACATGCAGTGACTTAATAGCAAAGCTGGCCGAGGTTTATAAGATCAGTCCTGACAGGATCATACCTTCAAACGGTTCGGATGAGACTCTCTATTTCGCGTTCCTGGCTTTCTGTGACAGCGGTCATCCCGCAGTCTTTCCTGACATTACCTACGGTTTTTATCCGGTATTTGCGCAGATCACCAACACGCCGTACACGGAGATCCCTCTGAAGGAAGACATGACCATAGACATAAACGACTACATCGGGATAAACAAGAACATCTTTATCGCGAATCCCAATGCGCCGACCGGCATCTGCCTTACGACCGGCGAGATCGAGCAGATCGTTAAGAGCAACCCGTCAAATGTTGTAGTTATCGACGAGGCCTATGTGGATTTCGGCGGCGAGAGCGCTCTGCCCCTTGTAGAAAAATATGACAATCTTCTTGTTGTCAGGACTTTTTCCAAATCAAGGTCACTTGCAGGCGCAAGGCTCGGTTTTTCATTTGGAAGCCCCGGACTTATAAACGACCTGAACACGATACGGTTTTCAACGAATCCGTATAACATCAATTCAATGACTCTCGCAGCAGGTATCGCATCTCTTGAAAATGAAGACTATACGATCGAAAACTGCAATACCATCATCAAAAACAGGGAGTATACAACCGATAAGCTGCGCAGTCTCGGATTCGAGATACTGCCCTCCTGCGCAAATTTCATATTTGCAAAGCACGCCGGTCTTGACGGCGGATGGCTTTACGCGGAGCTTAAAAGGCGCGGTGTGCTGGTCCGTCATTTCACAAAGGAGCGCATTTGCCAGTATAACCGCATTACGATAGGTTCGATGGATCAGATGAATGTGCTGATAAGCGAACTGGAAGACATCTTAAAGGAGAGATAAATGAGGACTGCCGAGATAAAGAGAAAGACAAATGAAACCGACATAGCATTAAAGTTAAACCTGGACGGAAAAGGCGTCTCGAAGATCGATTCCGGATGCGGATTTCTCGATCACATGCTCACTCTGTTTTCAAGACATTCGGGCTTTGATCTGGAGCTTAAATGCATAGGCGACACATATGTCGATTATCATCACACCACCGAAGACATCGGCATCGCGCTCGGTGATGCATTTGCTGATGCGATAGGTGATAAAAAAGGCATCGTCCGCTACGGAGATTCCATCACTCCGATGGACGAGTCACTCATCATGTCAGCTGTTGACATTTCCGGCCGTTCCTTCCTTAATTTCTCACTTGAGATCCCGACGCAGAAAGTCGGTGACTTTGACACTGAACTGGTACAGGAATTCTGGCTCGGATTTGTAAGGCGTGCCCAGATCACCCTTCACATCCTCCAGTTTGCCGGAACAAATTCGCATCATATCATCGAAGGCGCTTTCAAATCTGTCGCCAAGAGTCTCGGCAAAGCAGCTTCCATAGATCCGAAGCATGCTGATGAGATCCCTTCCACAAAGGGAATGCTGTAATAAGGAGAACTGTCACATGATCGTTATCATAGATTACGGAGTCGGAAACCTCTTCTCCCTTCAGTCATCATTTGCCGCCATTGGCAAGGAAGCCGTGGTATCTTCCGATCCTGAGATCATAAAAAGCGGAGACCATATCATCCTTCCCGGAGTAGGCGCATTTTCAGATGCTGCAAGGAAACTGAGGGAGTCCGGACTTGACATTGTTGTCAAGGAACTCGCTGCCGCGGGAAAGCCCATCATGGGCATATGCCTCGGCATGCAGCTTTTGTTTGAAAAAAGCCTTGAATATGGGGAACACGAAGGACTTGGCCTTATCAAAGGCACTGTAAGGCCGATATCCGAAGTCATCCCTTCAGATCTCAAGATACCCCAGATCGGGTGGAATGCCCTTCTCTTCAGGGATCCTGAAGGCGGCAGCAGCATAAGCCCGATCTTTAAATACATAGAAAACGGCGACCACGTATATTTTGTACATTCATATTACGGGGCTGACTGCAGAAATTCATGCATCGCCGAATGTGAATACGGAGCGTTCCTTACCGCGGCTGTTGCTGACGGCAACGTGTTCGGATGCCAGTTCCATCCTGAAAAAAGCGGCGAGGTCGGGCTTAACATACTGAAAGCATTCTGCGAGATATAAAGATAAGGAGTACAACAATGAATATATTTCCGGCCATCGATCTGGTTGACGGAAAAGCTGTCAGACTTTTCAAAGGTGATTATGCCCAGATGACAGTTTACAGCGATAACCCTGCTCAGGTCGGCATCGATTTTGCTTCACAGGGAGCGAAATACATACACATAGTGGACCTGGAAGGGGCAAAAGAAGGCACAACCCCCAACTTTGACACAGTTATCGCAATAAAGGAAAAAAGCGGCTTATTCTGCGAAATAGGAGGCGGGATAAGGAGCATGGAGACCATTGACAGATATGTCTGTGCCGGCATTGACAGGGTCATCTTAGGAACTGCAGCGGTAACTGACAGGGCGTTTACCGAAAGAGCCGTACAGAAATACGGCGACGCGATAGCTGTCGGTGTTGACATAAAAGACGGTTTTGTTGCCATAAAGGGATGGCTTGAAAAGTCCTCCCTAGACGCATTTGCCTTCTGCTCCGTCATGCAGGATATCGGCGTGAAGACCATCATCTGCACAGATATCTCAAAGGACGGTGCAATGAACGGAACCAACCGGGAACTCTATAAGGAACTTACCGGGAGATTTGACTTAAGGATCACTGCATCCGGCGGTGTCTCAAGCATTGATGACATACGGGCGCTTAAAGCCATGGGGCTTTATGGTGCCATCATAGGGAAGGCTTATTATACAGGCGCCATTGACCTGAAAGAAGCGATAAAGGAAGCTTTATGATAACAAAAAGGATAATACCCTGTCTCGACGTCAGGGACGGAAGGGTTGTAAAAGGAACAAATTTCACAGGACTGCAGGATGTTGACTCTCCCATCGACCTTGCAAAATTCTACTCTGAATGCGGAGCTGATGAGCTGGTGTTTTATGACATCACCGCTTCGAGCGACGGCAGGAAGCTCTTTACGGACATCCTGTGCGAGACTGCAAAAAGCGTTTTCATCCCGCTAACTGTAGGCGGGGGGATCAATTCGTGTGACGATTTTGACCGTGTGCTCAAGTGCGGAGCCGACAAAGTCAGCGTCAATTCCGGAGCGATCAAAAATCCCGGTCTTGTGGGTGAAGCCGCAAAACTATACGGCGACCAATGCGTTGTACTCTCTGCGGATATCAAGCGCGTCAATGGCGAATTCCGCGTGTTTTCGCACGGCGGGCGCATAGATACAGGCATGGAAGCTATCGAATGGATACGCCGCTGTGTCGGTAACGGAGCCGGCGAGATCGTAGTCAACTCCATAGATACCGACGGTGTAAAACAGGGCTTTGACATTGAAATGCTGAAGGCTGTCTGCAGCGCCGTTTCGGTACCGGTCATAGCTTCGGGCGGTGCCGGATGCATAAATGATTTTATTAAACTGTTCAATGCTGTTCCCGGTGTTGACGCCGGACTGGCAGCTTCCATTTTCCATTTCGGGACAGTCAGGATATCTGACCTGAAAGCCGAAATGAAAGCAAACAACATTCCTGTAAGGATCAGATGACAGAGGTGTTATCATGCAGTATATCGACATAGACAAACTGAAATTTGACGAAAAAGGACTGATACCCTGCATCGTTCAGGACGCTGAGACAAAAAGGGTCCTGACGCTTGCTTACATGAACCGTGAAAGCCTGAAGATAACGCTGGAAAAGAAACTAACATGTTTCTTCAGCAGATCGAGGCAGGAGCTTTGGCTGAAGGGAGAGACCAGCGGCAATTACCAGCATGTCATCTCTATCACCGCCGACTGCGACTTTGACGCTCTTGTAGCCCTTGTAAGGCCTGACGGGCCTGCTTGTCACCTTGGAACATTTTCCTGCTTTGAAAACCCGGTATTTACCGCTGAAGACGCCTTATGAAGATCAACTTGGATCCAAACGACATACCTTTTACCGACCTGCACATGCACACGATCTACAGTGACGGCTGTGACAGTCCTTCAGACATGCTTAAGAGCGCTGCAGGAAAAGGACTTAAGGTCATCGGGATCTCCGACCACAGCTACACTTTCTTTGATGAAAGCTACTGTATAAAGAGAGATCGTTTTGACGAATATCTTGGCATACTTTTTTCGTTAAGGGAAAAGTGCTCTGCCCTTAAGGATAATCCCAGATTTGCCAAGGCACTCGGAAGCAGTGACATCCGGTTTTATGCCGGTATCGAGCAGGATTATTACAGCACATTCCCTTCAGACGCATTTGATTATGTGATAGGTTCAGTCCACTACATAAGGCTCCCCATAGATGGACGCGAAATACCCGAAGGCTGCTTAACATACGACCGGCATGTATATATACCGGTCGATGAGTCTGCAGATATCCTGAAGCGCGCATGCGAAGCATTTTACGGCGGGGATATCTACAGTCTTATTGAAGATTACTTTCTGATCGAAGGTGACGTGATAAACAGGACAGGGGCTGACATAATAGGACATTTCGACCTGATATCCAAATTCAACGAAGACGGATCACTGTTTGATCCGGACAATGAGCGGTATAAAAATGCATGGCAGAAAGCCGTCCTTGAACTATTAAAGACAGGTGCCCTGTTTGAGATCAATACAGGCGCAATATCAAGAGGAGTAAGGACTTCTCCTTACCCCTCATCAGAAATGATCAGATTCATAAAAGATAACAACGGGAATTTTATATTCTCCAGTGACGCTCACCGCAAAGAGAACATTGCTTTCGGATTTGAGCGGTTATCAGATTATGTTCTCGCATAAAGAAGCGGCCATTACTGCCTTTATCGTATGCATCCTGTTTTCCGCTTCATCAAAAACAATTGAGCGGCTACTCTCAAACACCTCATCGGTAACTTCCATTTCCCTGCATCCGAATTTCTGATACATCTCGAATCCGATCTCAGTGTTGAGGTCATGGAAAGCCGGAAGGCAGTGCATGAACCTGCACTGCGGACCTGCGTTGTCAAGATATTCCATGCGTACCTGGTAAGGCATGAGGTCGTCTATCCTCTGCTTCCAGATCTCAGCCGGTTCACCCATTGAAACCCATACATCCGTATATATGACATCAGCATTCTTTGTAGCCTCCATCGGATCCTCGATGAACTCAAGTACGGCGCCGGTTTCTGCCGCTATTTTAAGGCATTCATCCACGAGTTCCTTACCGGGCATGTAATCAGCCGGAGCACATGCCACAAAATGCATGCCCATCTTTGCGCAGCCAACCATCAGTGAATTACCCATGTTATATCTGGCATCACCCATGTAGACAAGCTTCTTTCCCTGAAGAGTGCCGAAATGCTCCCTTATCGTAAGGAAATCCGCAAGTATCTGGGTCGGATGGAATTCATTGGTAAGTCCGTTCCATACCGGTACTCCTGAATACTTTGCCAGGTCTTCAACTATCTCCTGCCCAAAACCGCGGTATTCAATGCCGTCGAACATCCTGCCAAGCACGCGGGCGGTATCGGCAATGCTCTCTTTCTTGCCTATCTGCGAACTCTTGGGATCCAGATATACCGGATGCATTCCAAGATCAGCGGCAGCTACTTCAAATGAGCACCTTGTCCTGGTACTGGTCTTTTCAAATATCAGGGCAACATTCCTGCCTTCGCAGTATCTGTGCAGTTCGCCCTTTTTCTTCTTTTCCTTAAGGAAAGCTGCCAGATCAAGGAGTCCTGTGATCTCTTCTGTGGAAAGATCGAGTAACTTCAGAAAACTTTTTTTATATAAACTCATGATTTCTCCCATTAATTATTATTCAGCCTTACATGCGTCAGCAATGACAGCAACTGCTTTTTTCAGCAGATCAAAAGGTATGTTAAGTGCCGGAAGGAGTCTGACCTTATCCTTTGCTGTCAGACAGAGCACTCCGTTCTCAATGCATTTTGCAACGACTTCAGATGCGGGTTTAACTGTCTTGATGCCTATCATAAGTCCAAGCCCTGAAATGCTTTCCACACCTTCCGCATCCTTAAGAGTTTCAAAGATATATTTGCTCTTTTCCCTGACTTCGGCAAGGAGCGCGTCGTCAATACGTGAAACGATGGAAATGGCAGCAGCGCATGCAACGGGATTGCCGCCGAAAGTGGATCCGTTGTCTCCGGGTCCGAAGATGTCTTTAACCTTTTCCCCGAGGAGCGTTGCTCCGAGCGGAAGACCGCCTGCAATGCCTTTAGCGGTTGAAACAACATCGGGCTCGATGCCGAAATGCATGTAGGAATACATCTCTCCCGTACGGCCGTTTCCTGTCTGAACCTCATCGATCATCAATACGATATCATTTTCTTTTGCAAATGCGGCCGCTCCTTTGATGAAATCGGCGTCAAGCGCTATAACGCCGCCCTCACCCTGCACACACTCCATGAGGATGCCGGCGCATTTTACTTCTTTTGCCAGACTGATGAGAGCATCAAGGTCATTTGCCGGTGTATGGACAAATCCCGGTGTCATTGGCGTGAACAGCCTGTGGAAAGCGTCCTGTCCCGTAGCGGAAAGTGTTGTGATCGTACGTCCGTGGAAGCTGTTCTGGAGTGTTATGATCGTATTGTACTCCGGTCCCTTATGCTCACTTGCATACTTTCTTGCGACTTTGATCGCTGTCTCATTTGCCTCTGCTCCGGAGTTGCAGAAGAATACTTTCTTCATTCCCGTTTTCTCGCAGAGAAGCTTTGCAAGCATGGCGCAAGGCTCAGTGTAATACAGGTTTGACATGTGCTGAACCTTTCCTACCTGATCGATCACGGCTTGCTGCCATACGGGGTCACAAAGGCCAAATGACGTGACTCCGATACCTGATCCCATGTCAATATACTCTTTCCCGTTCACATCCTTTGCGACAGAACCTTTTCCCTCTGTTATCTCAACCGGAAAACGCTTGTAAGTTCCTGCAACGTAAAGATCATCTATTTCCTTAAACATCTCTCTATTTCCTTCTCATTCCTCATTTTTTACAAACATTGTGCCCGCGCCTTCATCTGTCAGAAGTTCCATAAGGATGGAATGCGGTATGCGGCCGTCCATTATGATAACTTTCTTCACACCGTTATCAAGCGCTTCTATGCAGCAGTCGACCTTAGGTATCATTCCTCCCGAGATCACTCCCTCATCATAAAGGGCATGCGCCTGGGCTACTGTAAGTACCGGTATCAGCGAATTCTCATCCGAAGGATCCCTAAGTACGCCTCTGATGTCTGTGAGCATTATCAGTCTCTCAGCGTTAAGTGCGCCTGCGATGAACCCTGCTGCCGTATCGCCATTGATATTGTAGGTGTTGCCTTCCCTGTCGCTTGCGATAGTGGAGATAACCGGAATATATCCTTTGTCCAGGACATCCAGCACAATGTCTATATTGACTTCAACTATCTCTCCGACATAACCCAGTTCCTTGTCCTTGAAATCCGCGGCGAGGAGTTTTCCGTCAATTCCCGAAATACCGATCGCCTTTCCGCCTCTGGACTGGATCAGCTTTACAAGATCCTTATTGACCTTTCCTGCGAGCACCATCTGGGCCACTTCGGCAGTTTCCTTGTCGGTGACCCTGAGGCCATTGACAAATTCGGATTTCTTGCCGAGCTTTTTAAGAAGGTCATTTATGTCAGGTCCGCCTCCGTGAACAAGCACTACCTTGACTCCTATGGCGTCGAGAAGGATTATATCCTCCATGACCTGAGCCTTGAGTTCAGGATTGGTCATCGCGTTGCCGCCGTATTTTATGACAACTATCTTGCCTCTGTGAAGCTGTATGTATGGAATGGCCTGTGTAAGGACCTCTGCCCTTTCCTGATTTGAAAAATCTGTCATGATCTGCTCCTTGTATTTATGAACGGTAGCTTCCGTTTATATTGACATATTCGTAAGTAAGATCGCACCCGTATGCAGTTGCGCTTTTATCTCCGTCACCAATGGAAACGAGGATCGTTATCTCTGCTTCATCAAGTATGGCTTTTGCCTTCTCTTCTGAAAAATCAACACCTGCCCCGTCTTTGCACAGCTGTATCTCTCCTGCCGCACTGCTGAATGATACATCAACTCTTGTAACATCCACATCAGCTCCTGAATAACCGATGGCGCAGAGAACTCTTCCCCAGTTGGCATCAGATCCGAAGATGGCACATTTCAGCAGGTTTGAACAGATAACGCTCTTGGCGACTACCTTTGCGGTCTCTTTGTCATCAGCTCCGCTTACTTTACAGATGATCAGCTTTGAAGCGCCTTCACCGTCTTTTGCCATGTTCCTTGCAAGATAGATAGTGACTTCGCTGAGTGCTGCCGAAAAAGCATCAAAGGCTTCACCTTCTGACACGATCATGTCATTTCCTGCCATGCCGTTGGCCATTATGCAGACCATGTCGTTTGTGGATGTATCTCCGTCAACGCTGATCATGTTAAATGAATCCTCAATATCATTAGACAATGCTTTCTTCAGCATTTCTGAAGATATGGCGGCATCAGTTGTCAGAAATGCGAGCATGGTCGCCATATTTGGATGGATCATTCCGGATCCCTTGGCGATACCGGCTATGGAGCATGTCTTTCCGCCAAGCTCAAACTCCACTGCGATCTCTTTCTTTACCGTATCGGTTGTCATGACCGCCCTGGCAGCGCTGTCGGAACCGTCTTTATTGAGGCCGCTGCATAATGAAGCCATACCTTTCGCGATCGGGTCTATCTTAAGCCTCTGGCCGATAACACCTGTGGACGCGACGATAACATCTTCAGGTCTGATCTTCATCTCTTCAGCAAGAAGGCTGCACATCTCTTTTGCGATCTCAATTCCGTCAGCATTGCATGTATTTGCATTTCCGCTGTTAAATATGGCAGCCTGCGCAACACCATCGGAAATATTGTCTTTGGTCACAGTTATCGGTGCGCCTTTGACAAGATTTGTGGTGTACACAGCTGCGGCAGATGCCGGAACCTCACTGAATATCATCCCGAGGTCAAGCCTGGTCTGTCCCGGCTTGATCCCTACATTTATGCCATTTGCTGTAAATCCCTTCGGGGCACATACCCCGCCGTCAATAACTTTCATCTGTAGCTCCCTGATCTATCTAAATATTTAGCAGTTAAGTCCTGTCTTCTCGTCGATACCCATTACGATATTCATGTTCTGGATAGCGGCACCTGACGCGCCTTTTCCGAGATTATCAAATCTTGATACGAGTATCAGCCTGTCATCATTTCCGAATACCGATACTTCCATGTCATCCCTGCCTGAAAAAGCTCCGGCCGACAGGAATCCGTCCCCATCATCAGCCTCCGTGAACCTGACAAGGCCTTTGGAATCATCATAGTATAAAGCATAGGCTTCCTTGACTGCCTGAATGCCGCCTTTTACCTGACCGGCTTCAAGACTTACAGTCACTTCCATTCCTGAATAGAAATCCCCTACTACAGGACAGAATACCGGAGCCTTCTCCAGCCCTGCGATCTTTTTCATCTCAGGAAGGTGCTTGTGGGCCTGTGACAGTCCGTACATCCTCGGAGCGTCAAGAAGTGTGTTCCTTTCCGGGTTTTCATAGTCGGCTATCATCTTCTTTCCGCCGCCTGAATAACCTGTAAGTGAAAAGCAAGTAAGCACGGTATCTGCATCTATAAGTCTGTTATAGATAAGCGGTGCCACCAGTGAAATGAATCCGCTTGCATGGCATCCGGGATTGGCTATCCTTCTGGATGATAATATCTTATTCCTCAGCCCTTTGATCTCGGGGAAGCCATATGCCCAGTCATCAAGTGTCCTGTGGGCGGTAGAAGTATCGATTATTATGGTCTGCTTATTATCAAGAAGCGATACCGCTTCAGCAGCCGCTGCATCAGGCAGGCACAGGAATGATATGTCACTCTCATTAAGCGCTGCCCTTATGGCATCATTGTTCTTCCTGAGTTCATCCGGCAGGATGATAAGATCCAGGTCTTTTCTTTCCTTAAGTCTCTCATGTATGCGAAGCCCGGTTGTTCCTGAGCTTCCGTCAATAAATACTTTTGTCATTTCAGATCCTTTATCGCGTTTAATACAAATTCTTTTTGTTTATCAAAAGATTCAGGGCTTGTCCCGCCTTCGCTGATCCTTCTCATGGTGCAGTTGGTAAGATCGACCGCATCATAGATATCCTCATCAAATAATTCAGAGAACTCCCTGTATTCATCAAGCGTCAGTGTCTCAAGGACCTTTCCTTCATCAATGCATTTTGATACAAGTCTGCCCGAGATCTTGTATGCACTCCTGAAAGGAAGTCCCTTTCTTACAAGGTAGTCAGCCACATCTGTCGCATTGATGAATCCTTCCTGAGCAGCCTTCATCATGTTCTGCGGAAGTACCTGCATCGTTGCTATCATCGGAGCAAATACGTCAAGGCAGGCCTTAACTGTATCTACCGCGTCAAATACGGCTTCCTTGTCCTCCTGCATGTCCTTATTATATGCGAGAGGTATGCCTTTCATGACTGTGAGCAGACCCATGAGGTGTCCGTAAACACGCCCTGTTTTTCCCCTGACAAGCTCAGCCATGTCGGAATTCTTCTTCTGCGGCATGATCGATGATCCTGTAGTAAATGCATCCGAGAGCTGTACAAACCTGAACTCCCAGCTGGACCAGAGTATGATCTCTTCCGAAAGCCTTGAAAGATGCATCATGAGGATAGCCAGATCACTTACAAGCTCGATCACATAATCCCTGTCAGAGACACCATCCAGCGAATTCAGGCAGATATCATCAAACCCGAGCGCTTCAGACTCCTTCCTTCTATTTGTAGGATATGTGGTTCCCGCAAGTGCACAGCAGCCAATGGGACTTACATTCATGCGTTTCTTTGAGCAGATCAGTCTGTCAATGTCCCTTGTGAACATCATCGCATAAGCCATGAGGTGATGGGCAAATGTAACAGGCTGTGCCCTCTGCAGATGGGTGTATCCGGGCATGACCGTCATCTTGTTGTCACCCGCGATCTCCAGTATGGCTTCAATAAGTGAACGCATGCCGGAAAGGATCCCGTCTATGTCATCCCTTAAGTGCATCCTGAGGTCAAGAGTGACCTGATCATTCCTGGACCTTGCGGTATGAAGCCTCTTTCCCGCATCGCCAATGCGTTTTGTCAGGACATCCTCAACAAACATGTGGATGTCTTCAGCATCGGGATCGATCTGAAGAGCCCCGCTCTCTATGTCGGCAAGTATGCCCTCAAGTCCGTCTATGATCTGATCAGCTTCACTGACCGGGATGATACCGCACTCTCCGAGCATGGCTGCATGAGCCATGCTGCCGGTGATATCCGCCTTATACATGCGTGAATCCACCCTGATGGAAGAATTAAAATCGTCAGCGATCTGACTTGTATCCGCGGATGTCCTTCCTTCCCACATTTTTGCCATAATGATACCTGCTTTTAATATTATTTCAGGTAGCGGAAAGCTAAGCTGCCGCTACCTCTGTCTGTCTGTTTCAATATATACAAAAAATGTATATTATTCATTGTAAATGTATATATAATCATCATTTATACACTTATCTTCCGATAAATGCAACTGTTTTTTATCAAAGAGAACGGTTCTTTTGAAAAATATTCAAAAGAACCGTCCCTGCCTTTTCATTATCTTAATAAACTATCTGAACAGACTGGCAATGTGATCGACGATCTCCTCGATCGAAACGTTTGTCGTATTGAAGCACATGTCATAGTTGGATTTATCTCCCCATTTCTGAAGAGTATAATCTTCGTAATAACCTGCTCTGCCCTTGTCGACTTTCTGGATGTACTTCCTCATCTGTTTTTCATCCATGTTCTCGCCTTCGGGAGCGCGCTCCATGCATCTCTTTATGCGGCTTTCAATGTCAGCGTATATGAACAGCCTGAAAAGCCTTACCTGCTCTTCTTCACGAAGGATAAAATCAGCACATCTTCCGACGATCACGCAGTCTGACTTCAGAGCCATCTCCTTGATCACTTCAGTCTGGGCCCTGTAAATGTTCTGTACCTGCTGTATCGTATAGTCGCTGCCGGCTATGAATGTATGCTCAACAGTGATCGGGAACAGCCTGTGGCTTTTGCCTTCGACTATCTCTCTGATATAATTTTCGGACATCTCGGTATGCTTTACCATCTCGGTAAGTACTTCATTGTCGTAGTACTCATATCCGAGTGCTTCAGCGAGCCGGCGTCCGAGTTCTCTGCCTCCGCTTCCAAATTCACGGCCTATAGTAATTACTGTATTCATATTCATTCCTTTTCTTTGCGCAGCAAAACAGGACCTTATGAAGATCCGGTCCGTTTATATGCCGGCAATCATTATCTGGCTTTTCTGAGGTGTTTGTCAGCAGCTGCTCTTATGCGCTCTGTGAAAGTGATCTCGGGCTGTTTCTCATCTTCAAATTCATATCCCCAGTCTTCAAGGTCATCCCACTGGTCAGTCTCAGACTTTTTGATAAGCCTGTCATAAACAAGGAATGCAGCATATACAGCCAGTGCGAGCACAGCTATGATGGCGAAGAATCTAAGAAACTTTTTCATAAAACAACCTCCTGTGGTCTGTTATTTCTATATTAGATTTTATCAATTTCCGTCTGATGTTTCAATCCCCGATTAAAACTGCCGGAAATAATCCCTGACTGTCTGAACATCTTTCGATATCTGTCCGTAAAGAGCTTTGGCACTCTCAAACTTTTTCTCATCACGGACGTGTTCATAAAGATCAACCCTCACGTCTTTTCCGTACAGGTTTCCTTCAATATCAAGGATAAACGTTTCGGCAACCGTTTTGCTGTCATCATAAAAAGTCGGACGCTTGCCTATATTTGTTATGGAAACATACTCGGTGCCGTCCATGACTGTTTTTGTAGCATATACTCCAAACGGCGGGAGCAGCTTATCATCAGGGATATCAATGTTGATCGTCGGTATTCCCATGCCTGTTCCGACATGCGCGCCTTCAATGATCTGACCGCTGATCGAATATGGCCTTCCGAGCATTTCATTTACGTCTGCTATGTTTCCTTTTTCAAGCTCTGCCCTGATATCAGTGGAGCAGATCTCTCTGCCTTTATATTTAAGACGTTCAACTATCCTGACATCAAATCCGTATTTTCTTCCGAGCTGTACGAGGGTGTCCGCATCACCGGAACGGTTTATGCCGAATCTGAAATCATCTCCGGCAACCGCAGCCTTAACGCCAAGTTTGCCTATAAGCACTTTACAGACGAACTCTTCCGGAGTCATCTTCCTGGTCTCTTCCGTGAAAGGATATTCCACGCAGTGGTCAATACCGTATCCGAGAGCCAGTTTGCGCCTTTCCTGCCTTGAAACAATATATTTCACATCTTCACGGCCGGCCATCCCTGACCTTATGTCAAACATGAATATGACCTGCTCCATTCCGTCAGTTTTCATCTCAGCCGCGGTTTTAAACAGGAGCTGGTGTCCCTTATGGAAACAGTCGAATTTGCCGATGGTCACGACCGTATTTTCAAGTTTTATGTCTTCAGTGCCGATTATCTTCATTTATTTAAACATCTTTTCGCATTTATAGCAGCCTTCTTCAGGTTCTGACCTGTAAAGCGCGTAGAATTCACCCTGTCTGTCATATACACGGCAGATGCACTTCTGCCCCGAAACAGCTTTCTGACCCGGTATTGAAACAGCGTCGGTATCTTCGCTGATGTCCTCATCATACATGGTATTTCCGTAGATCAGCCTTTTTACCGCTTCATCTTTAACAACGATATATCCATATTCCTGCAGAAATCTGTCTGTAGGGATGATCAGGTTTTCAAGCGTGCCTGCCTCAGCAGCTTCAATGGCTTTCTCAAGCGTGACCGAGTCCTCTATTGTCAGTCCTGCTGTTCGGGTTCTTACAAGTGAGCTGAGGCATGCGGGTATCCCCATGAATTTCCCTATATCCTCACAGATAGTCCTTACATAAGTACCTTTTGAGCAGTCGATGGTAAAACTGACCTCCATCAGATCATTATCAATCTCTATATCGGAATAACCATAGACCGTCACTTTTCTGGCGCTGCGCTCGATCTCGCGGCCTTTTCTGGCTGCATCTACAAGCTTTACGCCGCCGACCTTCAGTGCCGAGTACATGGGGGGAACCTGATGGATCTCACCGTTAAGTGACCTGAAAGCATCCTGCAGGATGTCTGGGCTGAATGATCTTCTGACCTCTTCGTCCGGCATCTCTTCAATGACATTTCCTGTAATATCCTGTGTATCGGTCCTTTTTCCAAGCAGCATGACGGCTTTGTATCTTTTATCAGTATCGGTAAGGCGGCCAACCAGTTTAGTGGCTTTTCCTATGCATACAGGAAGAACACCGGTCGCATCGGGATCCAATGTTCCGGTGTGTCCAATCTTCTTTTCTCCTGTAAAATGCCTGAGCACTGCCACAACATGAAAAGATGAGCAGCCTTTTCCTTTATTGATATTTATGACGCCGTTGATCATATTTTAGTCTTGTTCAAAGAATATCTTCAGCAGCTTTGAGCACATCAGCAATACAGTCTTCGACTGTTCCCTTATATGTGGCTCCCGATGCCCTCACATGTCCTCCGCCTCCAAATGATGACGCGAGCACATTCACATCCGCTGTATCATCAGAGCGGAAGCTGACCTTCAGTTCTCCCGGAGCAGCTGTTTCACGTACAAATATGGCTATGTGGATGTCTTTTGTGAGTTTGAGCTGGGCTACTATCCCTTCCGTTTCTGACGCGGAAACACCGTATTCATCAAGTTCCGCATTTGTCAGCCACGAATAAATGACCTTACCCCCACATGCCAGTCTGCTCTTTTCCAGCGCATGTCCAAGGATACGGTTTTCATCATATGTCTTTGCATAAAAGCTCTCATCTATGATGAAATTTGTATCAATACCGTATTCCAGCAGATCCGCGGCAACACGCATGGTGGCGGGTGTGGTGGCATCATACTTGAACACGCCGGTATCATAAATGATGCCGGTATAAAGGGATATTGCCATATCCTTGTCAATCTTTTCAGGGTCCATGAACGAATACAAAGCTTCACAGCATGATGAAAGACCGCCAAAGACATAGTTTTCATCAGCGTATCCGGGATTGCTCACATGGTGATCTATATTGATGGTATGTGCAGCTGTCCTGAAATACTTTACCGCGCCTCCGAGACGTTCAAGGCTCGCGCAGTCCACACAGATCATCAGATCATATGTCCTGTCTTTCGCGAACTCTGTGTCGATCACGTCTATATATTTCAGAAAAGCAAGCTTATCTGTCGGTTTTTCAAGAAATATGTCAGCTTCGATCTCCGGATGATTCTTTCTTATATAACCATATACTGCCAGGATACTTCCCACGCAGTCCCCGTCGGGGTTTACATGCCCCGATATGGCTACTGTATGTATTCCGTTCAGAAAATCACTTATCAGCATCTTTTCTGTTGACCTCATCGATCAGATTTGTCATCCTGATCGCATCTTCAATTGATGTATCCATGATGAATTTTATCTCGGGGGTATTCCTGAGGTTAAGCCTTCTGGCAAGTTCATGCCGCATGAAACCGGCTGCGCTTTTAAGGCCTTCTTCAGTCTTAGCCCTGTCTTCATCTGTTCCAAGGACCGAAACATATGCCTTGCATGTCTTCAGGTCCGTTGCGACCTCAACAAGCACAACGCTTGTCAGGGGATGGATACGCGGGTCCTTGCTCTCCCTTATTATCTGGGAGAGCTCTTTCTGGACCTCGTTATTTATCCTTACATTTTTTATTGAATTCTTTCTCATGGTTTACTGCCTGGGAACTTCCCTCATCTCATATACTTCCATTATATCGCCTTCCCTGATATCCTGGAAATCCTTAAGAACGATACCGCATTCATAACCTGACTTGACTTCCCTTGCGTCATCATTGAATCGCTTGAGGGAGGCAATCGCTCCGTCAAAGAGCTGCTCTCCGTCCCTGGAAAGTCTGACCTTTGAGGATTTTCTGACAACACCGTCAAGTACATACGAACCAGCAATGATGCCGACTCCAGATGCCTTGAATGTCTGGCGGACCTCAACATGTCCGATGACAGACTCCTCATATACAGGTTCATACATGCCCTTCATTGCGAGTTCGACATCATCGATCGCGTTGTAGATAACGCTGTATGTACGCATGTCGACTTTCTCATGCTCAATGAGGTCACGCGCATCCGGATTGACGCCGACGTTGAAGGCGATGATCAGCGCATTTGAAGCAGATGCAAGTGTAGCATCATTGATGGTGACATTTCCGGCTCCGGTGTGGATGCACTTGACAACGATCTCGTCATTTGAAAGCTTCTCAAGGCTTTCCTTGATCGCCTCAACCGAACCCTGGACATCTGCCTTGACTATGATGTTGAGTTCCTTGAGTTCTCCGGCCTTCATCTGGTCGAACATGTCGTCAAGGCTTACATGGTTCTTGGAGCCTGCAAGGAGTTTCTTCTTATTCTCTGCAACATATACCTGTGCAAACTGTTTTGCATCCTTGTCATTGTCAAATGCCACAAATGTCTCGCCTGCGTTGGGAACGCCGTTAAGACCGGTTATCTCAACAGGTGTTGAAGGAAGAGCTGTCTTGACTTTCTGGCCCTTGTCATTTGTCATTGATCTGACCTTGCCGTATGCCTCACCGATCGCGATATGGTCACCTACTTTAAGAGTACCCTTCTGTACAAGGAGTGTTGCAACAGAACCGCGTCCCTTATCAAGTTTTGCTTCGATCACGACACCGCGTGCTTTCCTGTTAGGATTAGCCTTCAGTTCAAGGATCTCTGTATCAAGGATGACCATCTCGAGGAGGTTCTCAATACCCTCGCCGGTTTTGGCTGAAACAGGAGCGAATATGGTATTTCCGCCCCATTCCTCAGGAATGAGCCCGAGATCTGAAAGTTCCTGTTTTACTTTGTCAATATTTGCCGCAGGCTTATCGATCTTATTGACAGCAACGATCACATGAATGCCGGCAGCTTTTGCATGGTTGATGGCCTCGACTGTCTGCGGCTTGACACCGTCATCCGCAGCAACAACAAGGATCGCCACGTCAGTAGCCTGGGCACCTCTTAATCTCATCGCAGTGAATGCCTCATGTCCCGGTGTATCAAGGAATGTGATCGATTCGCCGTTGATGGATACTGTATAAGCACCGATATGCTGTGTAATTCCGCCTGCTTCTCTCGCGGTTACGTTAGTATTTCTGATCGCGTCAAGAAGTGAAGTCTTACCATGGTCAACATGACCCATGATACATACAACAGGGGGCCTCTTTACCAGTGTCTCTGCAGGATCTTCCTCTTCCTTCAGGAGTTCTTCGATAGTGTTGACCTCGACCTCATGCTCGCAGATGATATCTTTTTCAAGAGCGATCTCTTCAGCAGTTTCATAGTCAAGGATATCATTAACCGTAAATACTTTTCCTTTCAGGAACAGTTCCTTGATGAGAGCGGCAGGCTGCATCTTGAGTTTTGCAGCAAACTCTTTGAGTTCGATGGTATCCGGAATGGATATGACTTTGATCTCTTCCTCTTCCTGAACCTTAACAGGCTGCTTGGATGTACGCTGTGCTGCCTTCTCATTCTCAAGACGGTCAAACTTATCGCCCTGGTTCTTCTTGTCGTACTTTCCTTTTGTCTGAGTCTTGCCCTTGCCTCTTCCTTTTGTATCAGGAGCTGACTGCGGAGCGCCGCCTGCACTGGCTCCGGTGCCTGTATTTCTGCGGGCAGTACTCTGTCTCTGGTTATTATCTTTATCGTCATCTTTGTTAAAACCGCCCTGGGCATTGCCTTTGGCGTTCTTATTGAAGTTGCCTCTTCCCTGCTGGCCGCCTTTACCCTGGGCTGAACCCTGAGTATTCTGACCGCCTTTCTTTGCCGGTTTGCTTGTGAGAAGATCATCAGGATTGATGGTACCTTTTACGATCTTTGCTCTTAAGGATTTGATCGCCTCGCTCTCACCCGGTCTGCTTGTTTCAGCCTTTATCTGCGCCTGCGTCTTTGCTTTAGCTTCGTTCTTTTTCTCTATATCTCTTGCGCGCTTTTCTGAGATCTTGTTTTCCTTTGCAGGCTTGTCCTGTTCAGGCTTCTTCTCTTCAGGTTTCTTTTCCTCAGGCTTCTTCTCCTC
The DNA here is from genome assembly GCA_015057955.1 of Lachnospiraceae bacterium. Taxonomy (GTDB): domain Bacteria; phylum Bacillota; class Clostridia; order Lachnospirales; family Lachnospiraceae; genus RGIG5612. The sequence continues at coordinate 20,261 of SVDE01000011.1, forward strand.
AGACTTCTTCTCCTCAGGCTTTTTCTCCTCAGGCTTTACTTCTTCCACTGCTTCGGGCTTAGTGATAACAGGTTCAGCTTCCGGTGCTGCCTTAACTTCAGGTACAGCCTCAGCAACAGGCTTTGTTTCTGCCTTGACTTCTGAGGGTTCTGCCTTGGGCTCTTCTACCGGAGGAACTTTTACTTCCTCTTTAACCTCTACCGGCTCCACATAATCGTCCGGCTTCCTGTCTCTTGCCGGAATGTATGTTCTTGTCTGGGCAGGTTTCTTCGGTGCAGCGCTCTGGACAGCTTTTGCCTGTTTTGCAGCATTGTTCTGTGCTGCTTTAGCTTTAAGAGAAGCAGCGTACTGAGGGTTCAGCACTGCGCTTATCTTTTTCTTTTTCTTTGCAGCATCATCAGCAACAGCTGTTTTTTCCTGCTGTTTAGCTCCTGTCTCTTTTTCAGCAGCCAGCTTTTCCTTTGCTCTTGCTTCCGCCTCTACCTTCTTCATGATGCTCTCAGGAAGTGCGACCGCTTTGATCCCGCTGGTAGCAGGTGCAGGTGATGACTTCTTGGCGAAATTCTCCCTTGCCCTTTTTACCATGCTCTCCGGTACAAGGTTCATGTGGCTTTTGAGCACTGCACCCTGCTTTGCGAGGTATTCCATCAATGTTTTATTATCTATTCCCAATTCCTTGGCGAGCTCATATACTTTCATTTACTTTCCTCCTTTAACACGGATATCAGACTATTGCCTAACCCTTCATCGGTAAGAGCGATAACTGCCCTGCTTTCCTTTCCTGTGCATCTTCCCAGTTCTTCCTTAGTTCCGTATGTATACAACGGAATATCTCTATAACTGCACATATCCGTATAATGTTTTTTTGTGTTTTCAGATGCATCCGCCGCTATAACGACCAGAAATGCATTTCCGCTTTTTATCGCTTTTTCCGAAGCGAATTCACCGCTTTGCAATCTGCCGGCTTTGGCCGCGATACCGAGCAGTGATAATATCCTGTTTTGCAAATTTACTCGCCTTCCTCCGAAATGCTGTCTTCATACTCTACAAATTCGCCGTCTTCATTTTCTTCGTAGCCTTCGTACAGCTCGCTAAGGAAATCAGCTGCCTGAGTCTCATTAAGGATGTCGATCTTGAATCCTGTGAGTCTGGCTGCAAGACGCGCGTTCTGGCCTTCTTTTCCTATTGCAAGTGAGAGCTGATGATCAGGTACGATAACTGTTGCTGTCTTTTCCTCGTCATCTGCGATAACGGAAATGACCTGGGCCGGGCTGAGTGCGTTTTCAATAAATGCTGCTGAATTCTCAGACCATGTCACGATATCGATCTTTTCACCCTTGAGTTCTGCAACTACATTGTTAACACGCATTCCGTTAAGGCCTACGCATGCTCCTACGGGATCCACATCAGGATCATTTGAGCGTACAGCCATCTTTGTCCTGCTTCCTGCCTCTCTGGCAATGGCAACGATGTCAACAGTTCCGTCCTTGACTTCAGCTACCTCTGCCTCAAAAAGTTTTCTGACAAGCTCGGGATGAGTTCTGGATACAAGTATGCGAAGGTTCTTCTTGGTCTTCTTAACCTCAAGTACATATACCTTGATCCTGTCGTTGATCCTGAATTTCTCAGTCTTGACCTGTTCGTTTTCATTAAGGATCCCGTCTGCTTTTCCAAGGTTGATGACGATACCCTTGTCAGTAAATCTCTGGACAACACCAGTCGCGATATTGTTTTCTTTTGAGATGAACTCTTCAAAGATGTTATCCTTCTCACTCTCCCTGAGGCTCTGAAGAAGCACGTTCTTCGCGTTCTGTGTAGCTATGCGGCTGAATTCCTTTGACTCGGCAGCAAGCCTTACGATCTCTCCTACTTCGCAGAGGGGATAGATCTGTCTTGCGTCCTCAAGTGCGATCTCTGTAAGGGGATTCTCGACTTCGTCTACAACTGTCTTCTCGGCATAAACATAGAATTCGCCGGTCTCTTCATCGACCTTGGCAAATACATTTTCAGCTGCAAGAAGGCTGTCTTTCTTCTTGTACTGATTCTTATACGCGATTACCAGTGCTCCCTCGATCGCAGCAATGATGGATTCCTTGCTGATGTCCTTTTCGCTCTCGAGAAGATTCAGTGCTTCAATTAATTCGCTTGCCATTTTTGTTTTCTCCTTTGGTGATTACCATTCAAATGTCTGTCTTATCAGTGAAATGCTGTTTTTATCAAATGTCTTGTCTAAGCCGTCTACTTCCAGTGTGACGCTGCTCTCATCCCAGGCTTTTAATGTTCCTGTGAACTGTTTGCATTTGTCAACCGCCTTAAAGAGATGGATCTCCACGAGCTTCCCGAAATTTCTCTCATAGTCACGCTCTTTCTTGAGCGGTCTTGTCAGCCCTGGCGAGCTTACCTCCAATATGTAGGCATCTTTGATAAGATCTTCCTCATCGAGTTTCTTCTCCAGGGCACGGCTTACCAGTTCACAGTCATCAACGGTAATGCCGCCTTCCTTATCAACATATGCCCTTAAGTACCAGTCACTTCCCTCTTTTACATACTCGACGTCTACCATTTCAAACGAATTGGCTTCAAGTATGGGTTCAAGAAGCTTCTCTGTTCTTTTTTCAATATCTGCAGCGGCCATATACGCTCCTTACATAAGAAAAAGCCGACCTTCCGGTCCGCTTTTGATCATTCTAATATGTTACCGTAGTAATTTACCATCATTTTCATTTAATTGCAAGGGTTATTTTCATCCCTCCATAAATATAAAAAGAAGGGAAAGCCGGACGGCCTTCCCTTCTTAATCATTAGTTTATGATCGTCATCATCCGATCTGGGCAATATGAAATTCGATCGCTTTTTCAGCATCGTCTGTTTTCTGATCAGCGTTGAATACGTTCTCGTGAACAGAGATGTTGAAGTAATCTTTTTCATTCCCATCCTTCCAGACCTTAGCGATACCGAAGAACTCGCGGTCCTGGTTGCGGATAATGGGCTCGCTGAAACGGTATTTGTATGTTGCTCCGTTAGATGCAGCGTAGCTATAGATCTTTTCAGTGTCTACACAAGCCATGTTTCTACCTCCAGTCTTACGCAAGTTTGATGGTTCCAAGGTCTTTTGCTTCATCAAGCACTACAGTGATCGGTGAAGTGCCTTCGATCTGAACGGTGTATTCCTCACCCTTTGTGAGTCTGAGGAACTGGAAATCACCGAAGAAGTCAGTTGCCTGCTCTACTGTCTTTCCGTCACTCTTTGCGGTAAGGGTGACTTTAGCACCTTTAACGCATTCACCATCGGCTCCGATGACTTCGCCGGCAATGAAAGGCTTCGGAAGTTTGTAATAGAGGATCTTATAATCAAGTCCTTCAGGTGTGCAGTCTGTGATCTCATCTGCATTCTCAGCGGCAAATTTAGCTGCGCAGCTGTTTGGATCTTCCAGATCGCCCCACTTATAGTCCTTGGTAGGATCATCCCAGAGGATGTCACAGGGCTTTGAGCCGTCAGCCAGAGGGAACATCTTGGGGATGTAGTCCATCTTGATCTTGTTGTTCTGGCCCTGCTCTACTTCTTCCATGTTCATCCAGATCTTTGCCATGCCTTCAGGGATCTCTGAATCAGTAGGCTGGTTAAGGTTTCCGGTAAGCTCGTCCGCGATCTCGAGAAGGTCGGATCCGCAGCCGTCAGCTCTGGTTATGTCAATGATCAAGCCATATTTCTGTGCCATATTATTTCTCCTCCCATTTTCTGATCTCGCAAAGACATGAGTTAGGAGTCATACCAGGTACATTCTTAGCAAGCAGAGTTGATGCTGTAAGAAGGTTTACACAGCCTGCGCGGTCTGTGGAACCTGCAACGCCCGGTTCGATCGGATCGTATCTGGCTGAACATCCATAGCTGTGCATAACTCCCTCAGGTACCCTGTAGGTAACTGAAGCTACGCAAAGAACGCTTCCTCTGTCGTTATAAAGTTCTACAATGTCTCCATCCTTGATACCGCGGGCTTCAGCATCCTTCGGATTGATACGGCAAGGCCAGTAAGGATATCCGTTGATCTTTACGCGGTGCATCGGGATATCATCAAGCCATGACTCATGCTTGTCATAATGAGTATGGAATGACCAGCGGGGATGAGGTGAAATGATCTGCAGCGGATACTGATGCCATTTCTCACTCTTGTATCCCTCCCATGAAGGAATGAAATGAGGAATGATAGGTCTTTCCTGATCATGCGGCAGATTCTCCTTGAGTGACTGTGAAGCGAACTCGATGAGTCCTGAGTAAGTTCCAAGTCTCTCCGGATGACCCCACTTGCGCGGAAGGTTGCCGGGATCCGGTGTATCAGCTTCGCGCTCTTCATAGAACCAGCGCATTGAAGGATGAGGAACACGGTCCTTCGGGCACGGAACGATGTAGTATCCCTTGCGGTTGAACTCTTCCCATGTGATGTCGCCGTCTTTTGCGATGTCTGAACTCTCGAAGTAAAGTCTTGCCCAATCGTCTTCAGTATTGCCCTCTGTGAACTCAAGCTCACGTCCGAGTTCACGTGCAAGGAGTGTGAAGATCTCATAGTCGCTCTTGGACTCTCCGCAAGGCTCAATGGCTTTCTGCTCACGTACGATGACACGCCAGTTGTTACCGATATGTGCCATTGTTGTATAGCCGCCGCAGGTAGCCCACTCACCAATGTCGTTACGCTCGAAGTTGGTGCATGCGGGAAGGATGATATCTGCGAAGTTAGTCTCTGATGAGAACCAGCAGTCCTGATTGACAACGCACTCAAGTTCAGGGCTCTGATACATCTTGACCCACTTGTTGGTATCGAGCATTGTGCCCATGAATGATCCGCCGTAACGGTAGAACATATGGCATTTGCACTCTACAGGATACTTATTTACTGTAAACTGCTGATCAAGGCTGGCGCCGCAGAAGCCTTCGCCGCGGAAAGTATATTCTCCGTTGAGGATGGCTTCAGGAATGTCCAGTCTGAACAGTCTCTGCTTTGTAGGATTCTCAAAGCAGATCTTGCGCTTTGCAACGCTTGAACGGCCCATCTGTCCTTCAGGTTCAGCATATCCCGGGAACCACTTGTAGCTTGCGGGAGCTCCCATTGTTGTACCCCAGATTGAAACGCCGGGCTTTCCAAGTCCCTGCATTGCAGGAAGGAGGACCATCATACGTGCCCACTCTGTAGCGTATGCAGCACGGCATGCAGTACCCTGTCCGCCACGGCAGCCTGAAGACATAACGGTTCTCTTCTTTGCCCACTCACGAGCAAGAGCCCTGATCCTTCTTGCAGGAATGCCTGACTGTGCCTCTGCCCATTCAGGTGTCTTCGGTACCATGTCATCACTCTCGCCGAGGATGTACTCTTTGAAGAGATCAAATCCGAGTGTCCTGCGCTCAACATAATCATGATCGTATGTGTCATCGATTATCCACTGATAAGCGATGGCCATTGCGATGGCTGTATCTGAACCCGGACGAGGCGCAAGCCATGTTCCGTCCATAACAGCTGCTGTATAGTTGTAAAGAGGATCGATAAATACGGTCTTGATGCCCATTTCCTTGAGCCATACACGCCAGATGTGAGACTCCTGGCCTGAATATGTACCACGGGTTGAATCCGGGTCATTTGACCAGAACACGATCATCTCGCTGTTCTGCATGGTATCCTCAAGAAGGTCGAACTGCTCAGGCATTCCCAGTCTCCACTGGAAGCCGTAGGTATGGGTTGATCCCCAATGCCAGCCTTCCCATGAATCCGGGTTGTCATATATCGGTGTAAAATGGAGCATGTGCATGAAACGGTGGAAAGGTCCCATCTTGTATCCGACAACACCCCAGTTATGATGGGATGATGTAAGACCTGTAAGTGAAGCCTCGCCGTATGTCTCCTGAACACGCTTGATCTCTCCTGCGATGATCTTGATCGCCTCTTCCCAGGAGATCCTCTCATATCCGCTCTTGCCCCTGTTCTGCGGGTTGCGCTCTCCGTTAGGATCCCAGTCAACACGCTTCAGGGGATAAAGGATACGGTCTTTGGAATAGATACGGTTTTTCTCACCATGAACCGGCGGCGAAAGCCGGAATGCCTTCGGAGGGCTGTAAACTTTGCCGTCTGAGGCTTTGATCTCCCAAGGATCAGGGAAATCTTCTTCCGGGATCTGCAATGGCCTTACTCGGGTCACAACGCCGTCTTCAACATAGACAGACACGGGACCGCCTCCGGTCATGTTGCAATACATTTTTTCCATTGTTAATCCTCCTAAATTAATTATAAATGTCCCTTATAAAAATTATACAAAACGTAAAATTCATGTCAAATGCATTTTGCCCAATACAAATCAGTTTTTTTGTCGTTTTTGCATTTACTTCATGGTATGCATGCTGATAAAATCAGGAAAAACCTTGGAGGACTGCACTATGGCCGACAGCACTGCACAAAAGGCGGGGCTCCCGCCCGTAAGGATCCATTTTCAGAACAATTTTCCCATAGAGACAAGAGGCATGACTGCAGATGAAGAACCGGCAGTGATCGAGATCACAAATGCCGAGTATTCACTGGAGGAAAAAGGCGGCAAATATGACGTAATATTCTATGTTTCAGGGATAAAAGCGTTCAGCATAACGGACGATGATCAGGAGTGTTTTATCAGATGGAGACTGTACAGATACGGTACCAGAGAACTTCTGGCCGAGGGTGATGTCGGCACCGGCTGCATAGAGATGGGAGAGCGCTTTACCGAACGGGAATGCACTGCCCCCGGCATAATGCCCGGTGACTACTCTTTTGAGATTATCTACGTCTGACATAACTAAAAAGACCATTGTAGATTCATACAATGGTCTTTCGTTTATTCCTCATTTCCGGCTGTCAGTTCGAGCCTCAGCAGATGGAACGATATCAGCAGTTTCATCCGTGTCCAGTAGTCATCCAGATCCAGTCCAGTCATCTCTTCGATCTTGTTGATGCGGTAGATGACATTATTCCTGTGCATGTGAAGCAGTTCGCCGGTACGCGTCGCTTTTCTTTCAGTCATAAGATATGTGAACAGTATCCGGGCATTGTCATTATCAGTGCGTTCATCCTCTTTCCACATGTTTCTGACGATATCCCGGCATATTGAATTCTTGAAAACACTCGGATCATTATGCATTCCCAAAGAAATGAGATGGTATATCAGTATATCATCATAATAGAAGATGTTCCGGGTCCCCAAAGGGGCAAATAGCTGATCGGCATCGGTGTTTTGCAGGACTTTGCTGTCTTTTACCGCTTCCCCCATCGAAATGGCTTTTGCTGCCTGGCTGAAAGCGACAGGCATGTCTACTATCCTGTTGAACGGCGAGCTCATTCCGCAGACCGCATCGTATGAACTAAGAAGCGGGAACAGTTTATCAGAATCGCGCTCTATCTGCCTCATGACATTATCCTTGTCATAACTGTTCAGCAGTATTATCTCAAACTGATGAAGAATGATCCTTGCATTCGGAAGGAATTGAAACAGATCATTGAAAACACGCTTGATCAGCGTTTCGTTATTCTCCATGAGAAGGATCTTGCAGAGTGTAAAGCAGCCTGTTACAGGTATGTCTGCCACTTTTGCCCTCTCATTGATCTCAGCCGGATCATCGATGTTTCCGAAGAGCAGATCGTTGATCAGGGAATCATATATCCTGCCCGTCTGCGGATTGCGGCGCTGATCCATCAGGAAACAGTTGCGGCAGTGCTCTGTGAGGACCTGAAAGATATCTATGAGAGACGGAGACGGAGCTCCATTCTTGCAGATCATGAGCGTATGGACAACCGGCATGCCTGAATCCCAGAACCATCTTCCGACAGTCCCGTATTTGTTCGGGTTGCCCGGCTGATTGATTATGATGCCGGTCTCTTCCTTATAAGCCTTGAGGCGGCCGCTCTCCTGGATCTTACGGAGTGTGGCCTGGGAATGGAATCCGCTCTCTGTAAGCTTGATGTCTATCTCATCATCAGATCTGATATGAGATGTCGTAGCGAGGAGCTTGTATGAAGCATCAAGCACCTGCAGTGGATTGCCCAGGATATATTCGCTTGCATCAATGATATCCTGATATGTTCCGTTCGATATCACAATGTCCTTGAGCTTGCTGTCCCATTCTATCAGTTCAGAAAATCTTTTCTGTATCATCTCTGCAAGATGGGTTATTGAATCCGCGCCTTTTACGGCAAGACAGTCTCTCGGGATATCTGAATTCTTAGTATCGGCTCCGGCAATGCACAAAAAGCTGTATCCCTTGCCGGAGATGGCAGAGGTATCAAGCGCATCGATATCTGCGATATACAGTATGTCAGTGCGCAGTTCCGCAGCGTCTTCAGGAAGAAATGCAGCCCAGCTGTATGCTCTGTTCTCGTTTAACGGGATATGGTTGATGAGCGCATATTCCGTAAAGGTCTCAATGACGGTATTCAGAGTGATCTTCATAATTATATCTCCTGAAATCTCAGTTTTGCCTTTAAAGCGATCTGCTCTGCCCGGCTGCCTTTCCTGCCTCTGATCACCAGGTTTGGGCAGTCAACAAATGCCCTTTCGTCGATATTTTCAAGTGAATCCGGGAGATAAGCATTTGTAAGTGCCGAACAGTTATTGAATGCCTCGTCCCGGATGCACGTCACTCCTTCAGGGATATGGATCTCATGCAGGGTTGAACATACCCTGAAAGCTTCCCTTTCTATCGTACGCACACTTGGCGGAATGCTTACAGAATGCAGATTTATGCATCCTGAGAAGGCAAATTCGCCTATGGTTTCCACGCCATTCGGTATAACAATGTTCTTCAGCATCCTGCAGCCGGAAAATGCCCTTTCGCCAAGCGACTTAAGCCCTGCCGGAAGAGAGATGTCCCTCAATTTGCTGCAGTTCCAGAATGCCTCAGCGCCTATGCTGCGCACACTTCCGGGGATATGGATGTTTTCAACTCTCTCATTTCCCGAAAATGCTCCGTCGCTTATCGAAACAGCACCTTCATCAATCATGATATCGGGGTTTTCTCCTTTGAAACCGACTACACATTTTCCGGCGTATATGACGCCGTCAGGACGGCCTGAATACCACAATGTGTTCCTGAAAGCATCTGCTCCGACAGTTTCAAGTGAATCCGGGAAATTTATGTACATAAGGTATCTGCATCCTGCAAATGCCTTTCTGCCAATGTCTTTTACACCCTCGGGGATAGTGATGTAAGTCATGCGCTCGCATCCTGAAAATGCCAGTTCGCCTATTGATGTTATTCCCTCCGGGATATCTATGTTCTCTATCTTTTTACACCCAAAGAACAGGCCTTTGCTTATGCTGTCTATCTTCATCGGCAGCGTGACCGCAGCAAGGCTGCTGCAGCCGGAAAATGCCCTGTCACCGATACGGTCCACGCTGTTAGGCACGAGCACATATTCCAGTGACGTACAGTTCTTAAAGACGCCTGTTCCGAGTTCATTTATGTCCCTTGCCAGAAAGATGGACCTTATCCCCGCAAGAAGTTCCCTTCTTTTTCTGTCTATTCCGCCTTTTTCAGGGCTGAAGGCATAGTCTCCGATCTTCCTTACGGCCGTTTCATTTATCCTGGAGGGTGTGGTTATCTCAGTATCATCACCGTTGTATGATGTGATCACAAGGCTGCCGTTCTCTTCTGCAGTGCTCCATTTTTCTTTGGGCACGACAAACTTTTTATGGACGGGCATGATGTATTTGATCTTGGAAAGTTTTTCCTCGAAATCGACTTCGCCGAATGCGGCATACGGCGATCTTTTCTTTTTGCTGTCAGCAAAAGAAACGTTCGCAGTCTCATCAAACGGGAGCATGCCGAATTCTATCCCGGGATTTTCTATCTCAATGAATATATCCGTACATCCTGCAAATGCCCTGTCGCCTATCATTGAAACATCTTCGGAAATAACGACTTTGTCAAGGCCTGTACAGCCTCTGAAGGCACCGTCTGCTATCCTTACGGTTCCGGCCGGTATACGGTAATCACCGGTTCTGCCCATGGGGAAGACCAACAGTATCATCCCATCCGGCCGTGCCGTGAACAGGACTCCGTCTATCGATACCAGGTTTCCCTCATCTTCGGTGCATATCTCCCTGAGCGAACCGCAGCCCTGGAACAGTCCTTTTCCAAGTTCTCTGATCCCCGAAGGAAGCGTTATCTTTTCAAGAGAGCTGCAGGAACTGAAAGCGTGCTCGCCAATTGATGCTACAGATGAAGGTATATTGATCTGTCTTAGAGATGAGCATCCGAAAAAAGCGCCGTCTCCTATGCTCTCAACAGCTTTAGGAAGCACGATCTCCTTAAGCGCCCTGCATCCTGAGAAAGCACCGTTTCCTATCGTTCTAACAGATTCAGGGATTATCAGCTTTTCAATGTCATTTCTGCCAAAAAATGCGTATTCTTCAATAGCCACAGCATTATCAGGCATCATGTCGTTCATATTGTCCATGTTTTCAGTCTTCTTTGTTCAGCACCGGTACAGGTATCCTGTTTTCTTCCTTTACTACATCCGGTACAGCGATGTCTTCCAGATTTTTTGCCATGTCCAGATGGACGTCCATTGCCGGGCAACCGTCAACCTGAATGGTATAGTCACCGTCTTTCTTAAGATACTTAAACCAGAAATCACCCATGAAATCAGTTTCTGTGATGATGACATCTCCGGTTGCCTTATCTGTGCACATAACGCGTACGCCCTCAAGGCATTCACTGCCGTCAGCATTTGTGACTTCACCTGCAATGAACGGTTTAGGCAGTTTATAGTATTTTACAACGCAGTCAGCGCCTTCGCCGACAGCGCAGTAATCTTCAAGCACTGCACCCGGATGTTCAGCGATCCATTTGCTCACATCGCTTTCAGGATCATTGAGGTCTCCCCAGTGCATTGCCTGTGTCGGGCAGTCCTCCACGCACCTGGGAAGCTTCTCACCTTCATCAAGCCTGTGGGAATCCAGTGTGTATATCTGAGGGATATCCAGTTCATCATTCCAGAAGATGGCACCTGTATCCTTGAAATACTCATATATCTGACGGCATCCTTTTGACTTTTCCGGATCTATGACCGTGAGGCCGTCTTCCCTAACATAGATCGCCCCTTCAGGGATCCCGGGTATCGACTTGGGATCAAAGTTGCGGTCATGCGGGAACATGACAGGGATATAATCCATGTTCATCTTATAATTCTGTCCCTGCACAACTTCCTTTAAGCTCAGAAGAAAAGTTGATTCCGGAACCTTCTCGCAGTATCCCGGATAGCTGTTTCCGTCATATTCATCCTTGACGGAAAGCATGCAAGATCCGCATCCGTCACATCTGGTTATGTCAATGACCAGTCCCCATTTTTTCTCCATGTTTCTTCTCCTGTTTTCAGATTATTCCGTCATATGCCCGGCGAACCGCAATTGCCAGCTGATCAGCGCACGATGTGCCTTTGAACCCGCACTGATTGCCCTTGAGCAGTTCTTCGATCCTTCCGACCGTCATGCCATCAACGAGTTTTGATATTGCTTTCAGATTGCCGTCGCATCCTCCCAGGAATGACACATCCGATACAACGTCTCCGTCCAGATCGAAGCTGATCATCCTTGAGCACACGCCATTTGTTTTATATGTATGTTTCATTTCCGCCTCCGTTTTTAATTATCAACAGTTGTTTATGATATCAGTAATCCTTGTTCAAAAGCAAATAGGAATATATGAGAGATTCCCTGCTGCGGATATCATCTATGTTTATCCTCACTATTTCCCTTATCTTATTTATCCTGTAAATGAGGGTGTTGCGGTGAAGGTTCATTATCTTGGCAGCGTCAGTGTAATTACCGCCGCATAGCAGATAATAAAACAGGGTTTCACAGTATTCCGCATTATCTCTTATGTCAAGGCTCTCGAGCCTCAGCAGATCAGGATGCACATATGTCCTGCTGACAGGGTTTTTCTCACACAGGCTTTCTATCATCCTTGGAGCCATTTCATAAGCTGTAACATAATGGTTTGTACCGAATACTGCTTTTTCAAGCATTTCACAGCTCTGTTTAAAGAAAAGCCCTATGTCCTCCACTCTGCCGAACTCATAACTTAAGCTCCAGCAGAACCCTTCTTTCGGTATGCGTCTCTTCAGATCATCGATAATTTCGTGATAACTCTGTTTTCTGATGACTTTAAGCACTGCTATAAGGCTTCCCGTCTGAGTGACCGCGGCATCCTTCATCTGACTTTCGAGTTTTTCACGCAGTGCGCTCAGTATCGGTGAATCAAGCCTGTCATCACCTGATATGACTGCAACACACAAATTGCTTACGCTGTCAATGCCCATGTACTGTCTGATTATGTCAAACTGTTCCTTTTCAGCCGTTCCTGTCTCTATCAGGTTTTTAAAAGTTACCATTGCGTCAGACGCGGTCTGGAAAACATGTGGATCCATGTCCACGTATTTTCCAAGCAGTTCGGTAAAGACATTCATGAGATGCATGTCGCCCTTGTTGAACGGCTTTCCGTTCTCAAGTGTCACAACCTCGGCCGCACGTACATTGTTAACAAAAATATTTGCATGCAGCACCATGGCGCCGTACGCAGGTGATGATCTTATTGAAGGATATTTATCCGTAAATGCGAGTTTATACTCCGGATCGGAACTTACCGCACTCACTATCTTCGGATCCCGTGCAAGCGGATCCGAGCCTTCGATCGCGCCCCAGAAAGGATGAACATCAGAGGAATATCCGTGAGTTATCGCAAGCGTTCTCGTCGCATCATCCTTTATGAACATCGGCCGGTCAAACACACGCTTAGCTATCTCAAGCATATCCTGAAGCGAACCTTTTCGGAGTATGCATTCTATAAGCTCATGCTCCCACTGGTTATAAGAATCAAGCGCCTCCCCGAGGCAGTTTAATACTTCGGGTATCTGGGCATCCTTCACGGTAAGTCTGTCCATTTCATTGGCGACATATACATCCGCGCCTGATTTAAACACTTCGGCATACCCCGCAGAGTATGATCTTTCGTTGCTCTGCTGGATCAGGCTTATGCAGGGAAGCCCCTCGGAAATATATGATTCAACATTGAATCCGTTCTTTATCAGATAGTCACAAAGTGTCCACATGCTGAGTTTCATGCGAATGTGATCTCCCTTCATTTAAACACATGTTCCAAATGTATTTCGAGGACAGATTGTACCATATTATGCGCGTTTTGTACATAAATGCCACATTGTTAACCGTTATTTGCGATTATATATAAAAACGGAAAGAAGTGTTTTGTAGCAAATGACCAATCTGATTATTTCACTTTGTAATATTCAACTATCGAATAAAAAGTCTTACGAAGGTATAATAATTTTGTTAAAAAATGGTTATTTTTTGGAATGCGCATTTTCGGCGTTCCCGATCTAACTAGTTAATTATTTATACAGGAGGTTAAACTATGTACAAGTTACCACCCAACTTAGACGAGCTTGATGCTTTCAAGAACTACTCACCGCTTGAAGACACTCATAAGGGCGCTGAGAAGGATCCTTACACTTCTCTCGAGTTCTATGATCTGTCACACGAGTGGGGCCCGGGAAAAGCTCCTTCATATCCCGGTGATGCTGAGACTCTGTTTGACATGAATGTTAAGCATGCTCAGTTCGGTGTTCAGGCATTCAAGATCAGCACAAACTTCCATACCGGAACACATGTATGCGCTCCTATCCACATGTTCGCTTACGGCGATGACATGGAGCAGATCACTCCCGATCATTTCTTCGGAAACGGATGCATCCTTGATCTCAGGAACAAGAGCAACTGGGACAAGATCACTGCTGAAGATCTGAAGGCTGCCGGAAACATCAAGGACGGAGACATCGTCTGCATCAACACCGGATGGCATCACAAGTATTCTGATTCACTTGAGTACTTCGGACAGGCTCCCGGACTCACCCAGGACGCTGCTGAGTACCTCGTTTCCAAGAACGTTAAGATGGTAGCAGTTGACACACCTTACATTGACTGCCCCGTCGCAACAAACCTTACTGTTCATGTCGGACGTCCCGGTCCTTTCATGAAGAGACTCGTACCTACATATCAGGAGACACATGACGGAAAGGATCCTTATGCAGAGTATCCCGGATTCTATCCTGCCATCAAGACTCTTGCTAAAGCTCAGATCCCTGTTATCCAGCAGGTAGCCGGCGAGGTTGATGACCTTACAGGCAAGAGAGTCACTTTCGTTGCTGCTCCTGTTAAGATCCGCCGCGGCGCTGCATGCCCGGTCCGTCTGACAGCCATCATCGATACAACCGGCGAGGCTCGTATCGACAAGGGCGAGAAATTTTAATACAGGAAAGGAGAACGAAATAAATGAGTCTTAATTTTTACGATTTATCACATACATTCGAACCTTTCATGCCACAGTGGCCTTCAGGCTGCAACCTCAAGGAAGAGGTTATCCGCTACCATGCAGATGCCAATATGTATGACATCATGTGGCAGGGAATCATGCACAGAGGAACTCATATGGATGCTCCTCTTCATGTTACAGAGTGCACACCGGACATCACAAACTATCCTCTCTGGAGATTCTTCGGAACAGGTGTCTGCCTTGACATCCCTAAGGGAAAATGGGGCAAGCTTGAGCCCGCTGATCTCGAGAAATTTGACAGCATCATCAAAGAAGGCGACATGGTCCTGATCAATACTTCCCAGCATCACATCTGGGCAGACTCAGATGACTATTTCGCATATGGATGCGGCGCTACCGGACAGCTTGCTTACTGGTTCAAAGACAAGAAAGTAAGATTCGTAGGATACGGCTGCCAGGCAAACGATCATCCTCTTGCAACAAAGCTTGTTGACCTTGGCCTTGGACCGCTTCGTCCTGACCTCATGAAGGAATACGAGGAAGAATACGGACATGACACAAAGGTTGACTTCCCTCTCTGGGAGCCCGGACACAAGTTCCTTATGGTCGAGGGTGGTATCCCCGGCGTTGAGAACGTTGGTGATGACGGCTACGTAAAGGGCGACTATGAGTGGAAAGAAGGCGGATACGGAACAAAGCATGGCGATTTCGATGAAGTTGCCGGAAGAAGATGCACATTCCTCTGCTTCCCTTGGAGATTTGTAGGCGGTGAAGGCTCCATCGTACGCTGCCTTGCCATCACAGATCCTGATCAGGAGTTCCGCTTTGAAACAGGCGAAAGCGTAAAGTAATTTTAACTGACAAATAATTTTTAATTAGGAGGCGTTTTTAAAATGCACAAGTTATTTGATATTGAAGGAAAGAATGCAGTTGTTGTTGGCGGAGCCGGCGGTATCGGACAGAGCCTTGCCCAGGGTCTTGCAGAGGCAGGCGTTAACGTCATCATTTCTTCCAGAAAAGAAGAGTCCTTAAAGAGAGCTCAGGAAGAGATCAAGGCAGCATGCGGTGTTGAAGTTGATTACATCCCCGCTGATGCTACTGATGAAGCTTCAGTTCAGGCTCTTGTTGAGAAGTCTGTTGCCAAGCTTGGCAAGGTTGACATCCTTGTATGTGCTCAGGGACTTAACAAGAAGTTCCCTGCAGAAGATTTCCCGATGGATATCTACGAGAACATCTTCAAGGTAAATGTTATCGGCATCATGCTCTGCTGCAAGTCTTTCGCAAAGCATATGTTTGAGAACGGATACGGCAAGATGGTCATCCTTTCATCAACACGTGACTGTGTTGCAACAAAGGGACCCGGCAATGCCGGTTATGCTGCTTCCAAGGGTGCTGTTAAGATGCTCATCAAGCAGCTCGCATCTGAATTCGGCCCTCACGGCATCACTGTAAACGGCATTGGACCTACCGTTACAGAGACTCCTATGATGACATCAGTCATCGAGCAGCGTGGCGGAGACGCTTACAGAAAGAGCCTTGCAGACGATCTTCCTATGCGTCGTATGGCTGTTCCTGCTGACTGCGTCGGAACATGTCTGTTCCTTGCTGCTCCGGCATCTGACTTCGTAACAGGTGAAGTTGTATATCCGGATGGCGGTCTTACAGCTGTAAGATAATTACTGAATACGGACACGGGAAGTTACAGCTTCCCGTGTCTGTGTGTTACCATGCAAGAAACAGCCTTCGGGCTGAGAATAAAATACAAATGAGGTAAATAATTATGGGAAAGAAACTCGTTATCACCGCTTGCCTTTGCGGTGCAGGAACTAAGAAATCACAGACACCTTACGTTCCGGTAACTCCGGAAGAGATCGCTAACGACGCGATCGCATGCGCAAAAGCAGGAGCTTCTGTCATCCACATCCATGTTCGTGATGAGGAAGGCAATAACTGCATGTACACATCCAAATTCGTTGAGGTTATCAAGCTTATCAAGAAGAAACAGAAAGAAGAAGGCGTTGACCTTGTTCTCAATCTTACATCATCAGGCTCCAAGTTCCCTGAGCAGATGAGACTCAACCACTTCCCTGTTCTTAAGCCTGAAATGAGTTCTTACGATCCTCTTTCAATGAACTGGGCAAACTCATATATCTTTACTAACTCTCCTCAGTTCCTTGAGAAACTCGGCGTTGAGCTTCAGGAACTCCAGATCAAGCCTGAGTGCGAGATCTTCAACGGCGGTGACATGGCTAACGTTGATTACTATGTCAAGAAAGGCATCCTTAAGACTCCTGTACATTACCAGTTCGTACTTGGTGTAACAGGCGGAATGCCCGGAACAGCAGAGGCTCTTGCATATCTTGTTCCCAAGATGCAGCCCGGCTCAACATGGTCAATCTCAGGTATCGGCAGATGGCATCTCCCCTGCATCCTTCACGGACTTGCAATGGGCTGCGACGGACTGCGCGTAGGCCTTGAGGACAACATCATGTATGAGAAAGGTGTTCTTGCTACTAACGTTCAGCTTGTTGAGCGTACAGTAAGGATTGCCAAGGAAGTAGGCCGTGAGATCGCTACAGCTGCTGAAGCCCGCGAGATCCTCGGACTTGTAAACCATGATGCAGAAGTTGACTATGAAGCTCTTAATCCGGCTGATTATATCGAAGAAGATCTGAGACTTATGGGTAAATAAGAGAGGTTTGATCACGATGAAATTAGAAGACATTAAAAGAATAGCGGTTCTCGGAGCAGGAACAATGGGCCCCGGAATTGCCCAGGTATACGCAACAGGCGGATATGAAGTCATAATGTGGACCCGTTCAGAGTCTACACGCGAGAAAGCTCTTGCTTCTCTCAAGAACCAGTTTGACACTTTCGTAGGTGAAGGTGAGATCTCCCGTGAGGACGCAGACGCTGCCCTTGCGCGTATCAGCTTTAAGCTCACAGTTGAAGAAGCTGTTGAAGGATGCCAGTTCATTCAGGAGACCATCGTTGAAAAGCGTGATGCCAAGGAAGCTCTTTACGCACAGCTCAATGACATTGTAGGCGGAAAGGATGTCATCATCGCATCCAATACTTCTGCCCTCAATATCTTTGAAGTTGTTCCCGAGAGCCTTCTGCCCCAGCAGATCATCTGCCACTGGTATGCACCCGCACAGCTCCTTCCTCTTGTAGAAGTTGTTAAGAGCGAGCAGGCTCCTCAGGAGTATGCTGACATCGCAATGGCTCTTCTCAAGAAATGCGGAAAGACAGCCGTATTCATGAAGAAGTTCATTCGCGGCTACATTGTTAACAGACTTCAGCAGTGTCTCCATCGTGAGGTATTCTACCTCATCGACAACGGATACTGCGATGCTGAAGCCATCGACCTTGCATCCAAGGCAAGCTTCATACCCCGTGCATGCGTACTCGGTATCTGCAAGCGTATCGACTTCGGCGGCGTTGACATGAGCGCAAACAACTACATCAACAAATCATACAGCATGCCTAAGAACGGTGATGAGCTTCCCAAGACTCTTAAGGAGCTCGTTGATGCCGGCAACCTCGGCATCAAGACCGGCAAGGGATTATATGATTACTCCAACGTTGACATTGAAGCCCTTAAGCTCAAGAGAGATAAACAGCTCTTTGAGGTGTTCCGTCTCGAGCGTAAGTTCCTGAACGATCCGGTATAATTACAATTTTGGAGGTAATCCCTAATGAGAGATGTTTATATTGTTGATGCCTGCCGTACTGCCATCGGCAAATTCGGAGGCACACTTAAGCCACTTAACGCAGACGCCCTTGCTGCTGCAGTAATGAAGGCATCTGTAGAAAGATCAGGCGTACCTGCAGATCAGATCGATGAGATAATCTTCGGTCATTGCCGTCAGACTTCTGATTTTTCAAATACCGCACGTTATGCTGCTCTTGCAGCAGGAATCCCTGAAGAAGTTCCTGCCAGCACTGTCATGATCGCATGTGCATCAGGCATGATGGCTGTCCGTAACGGAGCTGACTCCATACGTACAGGCGAGAATGAAGTCGTTCTCGTCGGCGGAACCGAGAGCATGACAAACGGATTCTTCTATCTGTCAAATGCCCGCTGGGGTGTCGGCACCGGCACAACCCAGCTCAAGGACTGCCTTACCGAGGCTCAGTTCAACTCACAGCCTCAGGAGACCTATGGCAAGTTCAACATGGGAAATACTGCTGAGAAGATAGCTGACAAATTCAATATCAGCCGTGAGGACCAGGACAAGTTCTCATATGACAGCCAGGTCAAAGCTGCCGCTGCTATCGCTGCAGGCAAGTTCAAAGAAGAGATCATTCCTGTAACTGTTCCTCAGGGACGCAAGAAAGATCCGATCATCTTCGACACAGATGAGTTCCCTCGTGAGACCACTCTTGAGAAGACGGCAGCTCTTAAGCCCTGCTTCGCATTTGACGGCGCTGCTACACAGACCATCACTGCCGGTTCTTCATCAGGCCGTAACGATGGTGCTGCAGCTATCATGCTCGCCAGCGAAGATAAGGTAAAAGAACTCGGACTCAAGCCGCTTGCCAAGGTTCTTGCTACCTCTGTTGCAGGCGTTGATCCCACTATCATGGGTATCGGTCCTGTTCCCGCAACAAGGAAAGTCCTTAAGATGACCGGCCTTACAACCGACGACATCGGACTGTTCGAACTTAACGAAGCATTTGCTTCACAGTCTCTTGCATGCATCAGAGAGCTTGGTATCGAGGACCGCATGGACGTTATCAACGTTAACGGCGGCGGTATCTCGCTCGGACATCCTATCGGATGCTCAGGAGCAAGGATCATCGTAACTCTTGTTCATGAGATGAAGAAGAGGGGCGTTAAGTACGGTCTTGCTACACTCTGCATAGCAGGTGGTATGGGCATGGCTACTATCGTCGAACTCTGCGACTGATCTTAGATCATCCGGCCACTGACCCGAATTGTTTATCAGGTCAGTGGCCGATTTTATTAAAAGGAGATAACTGATGGAAAGAATCCCTGAAAGTTTAAAAAACAAGATCATTTCTGCTCAGGAAGCAGCTTCAATGATAAAAGCGGATATGGTCCTCGGATTTTCCGGTTTCGGTCAGGTCGGCGACCCTCATATCATCCCGGCTGAGATCGCGAAACAGGGAACCGCAACAAATCTTACTGTGATCACCGGTGCTTCAGTCGGTCCTCATCTTGACGGCGACATGACAGAAGCCGGACTTATTGCCAGAAGATTTCCGTATCAGACAAATAAGCCCTGCCGTGCAGCAGTAAATGCCGGAACCATTTCTTACGCGGACCAGCATCTTTCTGTTACACCTAAGTGGATAATGACCGGCAACAGCCCCAAGATCGATTTTGCGATAATCGAATGCTGCGCTGTTACTGAAGAAGGCCTCTACCCTGCTGCAACCGTCGGCGTTTCCGATGCCTGCGTTGCAAAAGCTGACAAAGTCCTGATCGAGCTTAACACCACGCTGCCCATTGAACTTGTAGGCATGCATGACATCTATTCAAATGCAGGAAAGAAGGAACCCATTCCTATCACAGGTCCCATGGACAGAGTCGGAACACCTTATATTCCATGTGATCCTGCCAAGATCGCAGGCATAGTTGTGACCGACGATCCTGAATACTTCCCTACTTTCAAGGCTGCTGATGAAGATTCCAAGAAGATAGCAGGACATATTGTTGAGTTCCTTAAAGGCGAGATAGCAGCCGGACGTCAGCCCGAGAACC
>SVDE01000088.1 GCA_015057955.1 Lachnospiraceae bacterium
CCCCAGAAGTGCTTGGTTCCCCAGAACCAGCCTTCCCAAGAGTCGGCATTTCTGATCTGAATGGTTGCGCCGCCCAGAAGCTCAAGGAGCTTGAACTGGCAGCCGTGAGGACCGTGGACCATCTTGGTCTCACCATGTCCGTCGCCCTGTGCGAAGATAGCCCATGAACCATATGTATCAATGATACGTCTGATCTCATACTCGATCAGATCAAGAGCCTCATCCCATGAGATCCTTTCGTATCCGCTGATACCTCTGTTCTGTGGATTTCTCTCACCATGGGGATCCCAGTCAACTCGCTTGATCGGGTACAGTATCCTGTTCTTGGAGTAAATACTCTTCTTCCAGGTGATACCAAAAGGTCCGCATGATGATTTGTCCGGTCCGGGCAATACTTTCCCGCGTGCTTCGATCTTCCAGGGATTGATGTGCTCATTTGAGTAGAGCCAGTCATACCTGAAAGGTCTGATACGCAGGATCTTTCCATCCTTAACATCAACAGCGGCAACGTGTGAGCCATTACAGAATGCTGAATAGCCCGTGCCTTTGAATGTTGTGAATGTACCTGTTTTGGCCATTTCATTTACCTCTCGTTTTAATTTTTGTTACTTGTCGTATCATTTGCCGCAGCTTTTCTGTTCATTTCACATTCGTTGAACAGTGCTGCGTATTTGTCCTCGTCCGCCTTGTTGTTTAATTTCTTCGCTATGGCTGCGAGGGCTTTGTAAGGAAGTGCCATCTCGGGGTGTCCCTGTCCGAAATGCTTTTCCATTACATCCTTTGCTTTGCTCATGACTCTCTGTGCTTCCCTGAACTTTGACCTCTGGAAAAGCACTGTTGCCAGATTGATCTGGGCCTGAGCAGTTGCGGGATTGTCATCTCCCAGATAGTTTTGCCAGATGTCAACAGACTTTCTGAGCAGATCTTCGGCTTCCTGGAATCTTCCTGTTCCGTTATACGCGGCAGCGAGATTCTCGAGGCTCTGCGTGATGGCGGGATGATCATCGCCAAATACTGACTTTCTTATCTCAAGCGCCCTTTCATGAAGAGGTATGGATTTCTGATACTCTCCCTTATTCTCATGAAGGACAGCTATGTTGTTAAGTGTCTGCGCAACAGCTGGATGATCGGGGCCAAAAACTTTTTCACGGATCTCAAGGGCTTCACTCAGGACCGGAAATGCTTCAGCGGTCTTTTCTCTTGCAAGATAAACCTCTCCGAGGTCATTTAGTGCCTGGGCAGTGTCGGCATTTTCCCTGCCATAAGCTGCAGTATAGACTGAGATGACATTCTTGAATTGCTCCTCCGCCTTTTCATACTGTCCCGATCTTATGTACATCTGCGCAAGGTTCTCGATCTTTCTTCCGATCTCAGGATCGTTTTTGTCAAGAACATTGGACAGTATCCCGACAGCCTGTGTATAAAGCGATTCGGCAGGACCGAAGGCTCCTCTTCCCTCATATGTCTCAGCCAGTCTTGCAAGTGTATCGGCAAATACCGGATGATCGGGGCCCGGGTTCTTTTCATAGATCCTGAGGGCTTCCCTTAAAGCTTCACCGGCCTTTTCGTACTCGTATGACCTGGTAAATACCACTGCTTTGTTCACAAGAAGAGGTGCTATGTTGGTGCTTTCTTTGCCTTCTTTGTTCTCAATGACCGAAACTGCCTGATCCAGGTAATCTACCGCTTCCCTTGGGTTCTGAAGTTCCATCTGGCACTCTGCAAGTCCCTGGAGAGCCTGTACGACTCCCTGATAATCAGTTCCGACTTTGTCACGGATCTCAAGTTCCTCGCGGAATACCTGTTCTGCGTTCTCATACTCCTTGCAGTAGGAATACATGACAGCAAGATTTCCGATCAGGTCGGCAGTCTCATTGGAATCGCCGCTTATGCTGCGGCTGAGTTCGATCGCTTTTGTAAGTGTTTCCTCAGCGCCTTCAAAATCGCCGGCGCTCTGCTGAACCTGTGAAAGATTAGACAGACCGAGCAGCTTTTTAGAGTCATCTCCCGTCTGCTGTGCAGCCCGGACAGCTTCTTCAGCCGCCTTAACCGCACTTTCCAGGTCGCCCTTTTCCATGAGCTCTATGGCTTTTTGATTTAGTTCTTCAAAAGTCTGTGACATTTATACAACCTACTCTATTACTCTTGTTACCATCTTGTGAGGAGGCACAAGCGGAGTATCACAGAATATCACACGCGGTACGCGAAGTCCCTTTTCCTCTTTGTAAAGGGCATCAATAGCGTCAACATTCTTGTCGTCTGATGCAAGAAGAGCTGCAGCCTTGTCGAGTATTGCCCAGTCAGCTTCGCTCTCCGGGCAGCACAGACCATAACGGTCCCAGGTGAGCATCTCGTTCTTTGCGCAGGCATCGAGATCGTGAACCAGTACAGCAGCCAGGACATCAATGCCATTGTTCTCATCATCATAGTAAAGTGCCGGGTCTGCAGCACCGCTGCGGCAGTCTGTATAAGCCTTAGCAGCTGAGATGAATCCGTCACCTCTTCCGCATGCATCAAATACTTTCCAGTCTGTGCCATCATGGTACTCAACTAAATCGTATGACATGAATTTGCCTTCGATACCATACTCTTTGAAGAATTCTCCGGAAGGTACAAAACCTGCTCTCTTACGTGCAGGGATCCCCTTTGCGCGGAGGATGGAAACAGCAAGGCCGGCAAAGTGGCTTGATGATGCCATCATCTTTGCTTCAGCAGGGCGATCCGTAAAGATCTTGTCAGCTTTTTTGTCAAGAAGCCTGATGGCCTCGATCATCTCATCGACATAACGGATGCTGGTCTCAAGCCAGCGCTCGTTCTGGATGGGATGTTTCCAGCGGTCCATGAAGTCAAGCATGACGCCGTGGATGGTCTGACAGATGCCGTCGATAGATGAAGGTATCTCATCATAACGGGCGGCGAACTGACCGGGATCTGTGAACTCGCTCTGAGAAGCGTAATATCCCAGAATATCCATACCAAAAACCTCCTAATCTAATTAATATTTTGTCCCTGAATCTGATATGAAAAGCCTTTATTTTACAAGGGAAAATGCTATAAAGGCACATTATCAGCCATACTCATTATAAATTATATAAAGCTTCTGTCAATAAACAGGGGTTAAGTCTCATTTTTTGACACGGCAAAACCAAAAAATGTCACCCATTGTTTTTTCTGTTAATGACCCACATCAAAAATCACCCTCCTCATTTTGTAAAAAATAGGGGTTTAATTTTTTGGATAAATGGTGTAAAGTTTTGGATGTGGAAGGAGCGAAAAATGCGTACTGTTTTTGTTGCTAACGGTGATCCTAATTTTATATCAGCTTTCCGTTCTATTGTTGACTGGTCAAAATTCGACTATAAGATCGTCGGTTTTTCCGACAACGGCATCAGAGCCATGGGCGAGATACTCAAGAAACGCCCGGATCTTGTTTTTATATCCAATAATCTTCCCGGTCTTACCGGTATCGAGATAATCGAGAGGATCCATGGACATGGTCTTCTTGCTGAATTTGTCCTCATGGAGGACAACGAGGATTTCAAGCTTGCGCAGAAAGCAATGCGCTTAGGCGTCAGGGAATTTCTTATCAACCCTGTCCCCTCCGCTGAGATAATACGTGTTCTGAGTGATTTCCTTGACAGATATCAGGCACATCACAGCAAGGACATAGAGAGTTATCTTGTGTCCACGAGAAGGCTCCTCAGGAATTCTTTCATGCGGAACTTCGTTTCGGCAGAGGAACACCAGCCATTCTCACTGGAAGATCTTAACAACCATTATCACTTCACATTTCATGAAGGAGTGTTCCAGGGTGCCCTCATACAGCTGAGAAATCTTCCCAAAGAGGAAGAAAGTACTTTCCTGCCCTCGATCACTGAAGAACTGAGGTTCCAGTTTGATCCCATCTGCTATGAGATGATCCCTTTCATTCAGGGTGCCTCGAGACTGACATTGCTGTTCAATTACAGCGCCGACAGCGATGTATTTGATCATATGCATGTGATACATGACATTGTAAAAGGATTCCTTTCAGAACGCGGATGTGCCGGCACTTCATATTCGATCGGCATCGGATACAGGAGCAATGATCCCAACTCTCTGCTCTATCTGTTTCATTCAGCAGAGCGCGCTGCATATTGCGAGATCCTTCAGGGAAGCGATCAGATGTTCTACATAGACAACCAGAAATTTGATTCCACTCAGAAGAATGACATCATAACTCCTGAATTCGTAAATGAGCTCCGCATAGGCGTTGAGACCATGGACACGTCCAAATATGAATCAGCCCTACGCAAGGCTTTTGACAAGCTCAGCATTCACACTGATCCGGAGATAATAGTTGAGATATGCAAGGCAGCGATCGTTGAGGTAGCCAAAGCATGTAACGACGCTGATGCTGTTTCGCAGGAGGAGATCCGCAAGATCCTTTACTACGTGATCAATTCCCCTTCCATCTCAGTCATTATCTCTAAGCTTGTCCAGAATGCATCGACTAAACTTGAGGCAGTGCGAAAAGAACGTGAATTCTCACGTCCTGTTAGAGAAGCAACCAAATTCATTAAGAATAATTTCATGGAAAATCTGACCCTGGCAAATGTGGCGGATCATGTTCATCTGAACGCCTCCTATCTGAGCATGCTTTTCAAAAAGGAGACCGGTCAGAATTACATGTCATTCCTTACAGACGCAAGGATCGAGGAGGCAAAGAAGCTCCTCAAGGACAGCAGCATGAGCGTTGCCGAGATATGTTATGCAGTCGGCTACACCGACAAGAAGCATTTCAGCAGGCTTTTCATCAAGAATGTCGGCATAAGACCAACTGCATACCGGTCACTGCATTAACATGTCTGCTTCGAAAGGATATTCTTTCTTTTTCCTTCCGGTAAGTTTGTTAGATACCATTTCGAATATATTATCCGCTTTGCTTTCGTAGATATACAGAAGTTCACGGACTTTAGCATTGAAGGACTCGGCCTGTGCCCTGTCCTTCATGTCTTTTGTATTGATAAAGACATTGAGGCTAGCAGCCTGCATGGCAGCCTTGCATATGATCATGCCGCAGCCGGCATCAGATACGGCCATCGTGCTGCCTTTAAGGGCAAATATTTCTATGATGTCCATGGCCTGGGCACATTTTTCCATGATCTTTATCGGGACTGAACATGCGATGCATGAACATCTCTCAAGCTCCGCATCCCTGGCTGCAATTTCTTCCGGAGTATCCTTGGGCAGCCTGTAAGCCGCAGCCAATGGTAGAAAGCATTCAGCATCTTCATTTATGAGTTCAAGGAATTCAGCCTGAAGCTTATCGCACCTTGTTTTCAGCTCCTGCATGAGGTCTTCCACGTCAATATATTTCTTTTTCCCCACAGTGAGCGATCCGACCATGTTGCCGAGCGCAGTTCCGATCGCTCCGCACAGGGCTGCAGCGCCGCCTCCGCCGGGTGCCGGCGAATTGGATGCAAGTTTGTCAATAAATTCAGAATAAGTCATGTCACTCATGAATAGCTTTCCTCTCATCATGAAAATGATATGGGGCAGCAGGTCAAAGCCTCTGCCCCATTTGTCAAGCAATTTTAAATATATCAGAACAGTCCTGTGATCTTGCCGCTGGCATCAACATCGATCTTCTCAGCAGCCGGTACCTTGGGAAGTCCGGGCATCTTAAGTATGTCGCCTGTAAGGCAGACGATGAATCCTGCGCTCGCGCTGACCTGAGCCTGGCGGATGAGGATCCTGAAGCCTTCGGGACGTCCGAGTTTTGTAGGATCATCACTGAGTGAATACTGTGTCTTAGCCATGCAGACAGGCAGGTTGCCGAATCCGAGCTTTTCAAGTTCGTCGATCTCTTTTTCAGCCTTGGCCAGATAATCAACTCCGTCAGCACCGTAGATCTTGGTAGCAATGGCATTGATCTTGTCCCTGATCGGAAGATCTGTCTCATAAGCGAACCTGAAATCATTTTCCTGATCGCAGAGCTTGATGACTTCTTCAGCAAGCTCGATGCCGCCTTCTCCGCCTTTAGCCCATACTTCGCTGAGTTTTACATTTACGCCGAGTTCAGCGCACTTGCGTGTTACAAGCTCGATCTCTGCGTCAGTGTCAGCGACGAACCTGTTGAGGGCGACAACTGCAGGAAGACCATAAACCTGTGTGATGTTCTCAACATGCTTGAGAAGGTTCGGAAGACCTTTCTCAAGAGCTTCGAGGTTCTCTGTTCCAAGCTCAGCCTTGGGAACTCCGCCGTTGTATTTAAGGGCTTTGATGGTAGCGACGATTATGACGGCGTCAGGCTTAAGACCTGCGTAACGGCACTTGATGTCAAGGAACTTCTCAGCTCCGAGGTCAGCACCGAAACCTGCCTCAGTAACAACATAATCAGCAAAATGCATTGCCATCTTTGTAGCTGATACAGAGTTGCAGCCGTGAGCAATGTTGGCAAACGGTCCGCCATGGATAAATGCGGGAGTGCCTTCAAGAGTCTGGACAAGGTTGGGTTTGATGGCATCTTTAAGAAGTGCTGCCATGGCTCCCTGTGCGTTGATCTGACCGGCTGTTACAGGCTCGCCTGAACGTGTATAAGCAACAACAGTCCTAGCAAATCTTGCCTTTAAGTCTTCGATGTCTGAAGCAAGGCAGAATGCAGCCATGACTTCTGATGCAACAGTAATGTCAAATCCATCTTCACGGGTATAACCGTTAGCCTTGCCGCCCATGCCGTCAACGATGTTCCTGAGCTGTCTGTCGTTCATGTCCACGCATCTTCTCCAGACAACACGCCTGGGATCGATATCGAGGGCATTTCCCTGATAGATATGGTTATCAACCATTGCAGCAAGGAGATTGTTTGCTGCTCCGATCGCATGGAAGTCACCTGTGAAGTGAAGGTTGATGTCTTCCATCGGAATTACCTGTGCATATCCACCGCCGGCTGCTCCGCCCTTAACACCAAAAACAGGTCCGAGTGAAGGCTCCCTGAGAGCGATGATCGTCTTTTTGCCGAGACGGCTAAGTGCGTCTCCGACACCGACTGTAGTTGTTGTCTTTCCTTCTCCTGCGGGAGTCGGATTGATCGCTGTGCAGAGTATGAGCTTGGCTTTCTTGCCGTCTGCTCTCGGAGTATTAAGAAGATTTGTGTCTACTTTAGCTTTGTACTTGCCATAATATTCGATATCATCTTCTCCAAGGCCGACCTTAGCTGCGATGTCCCTGATATGAAGCGGGGTCGCCTCCTGGGCGATCTCTATGTCTGATTTAAAACCCATCTTGTCTCCTCCATGATTGTTATAAAAAATACCTTTGTATTATATATTATAGATCCCTTAAAATGTTGATTTTTTTAAGTGCATCTTAATAATCTTTTCTGCTTCGCTCCGAAACATATTTTTTAATGTTTCCGACCATGTAAAGCGACCCTACAGCACATATCGGGATCGTCGTGCCGGCCTTGGCAAATGCGGCTTCGATCGCATCACCGATACTCTCATAAGCAGTTACTTTCATCTGACCTGCGGAAATGCTTTTGATCACATTCGCAGTCTTATCGGCTGAAAGCGCCCTTGGACTGTCCGGAGTGACTGTCAGTATCTCTTTTGACATGGGCAGGATGCTCTGTATCATGTCGATGTAATCCTTGTCAGCAAGCACACCGAAGATCATGATCAGCTTCTCATCCTGGAACACGGAACGTATGCTCTGTGCAGTGGCTTTTGCTCCCTGGGGATTATGCGCACCGTCAACGATGAATATCGGTTCATGCATTATGACTTCAAACCTTCCGGGCCATCTGGTCGCCTCAAGGCCTTTGGCCACATCGCCGTTTGTGATGCTGAAACCTATTGTCCTCAGCACCTGGACAGCCTTGATGACTACAGCGATGTTCTCGGTCTGGTATCTGCCCAGGAGCATGATGGCAAGGTTTCCGAAATCCGGATGATATATCAGCTGCCTGTCAACATTTGCCGACTGGAACTCAACAGTTTCAGGTTCTGAAACAAAGAGCTCTGCTCCGACAAGATCACACCTTTCCCTTATAACATTGATCACAGACGGGGCCTGCTTGTATATAACAGTCTTTGTTCCGGACTTTATGATGCCGGATTTTGTCTTTGCTATCTTCTCAATGGTATCGCCGAGATATTCGGTGTGGTCGAGGCTTATGGCCGTGATTATCGTAAGAAGCGGACATTTGATGATGTTAGTGGAATCAAGTTCGCCTCCCATTCCGACTTCAAGGATGACAATGTCGCAGTCATTGCGCGAAAAGAACTCCATGGCGATCGCGGTATTGAGCTCAAACTCTGTCGGAGCATCAGCCATGGAATCTGCGAAAGGCCTGACATAAGTGGTTATTTCTGCCAGTTCCTCATCGGATATGTTGTTATTGTTGATCTGCATCCGTTCATTGAAGACCTCAATGTACGGGGATATGAATAATCCGGTCTTATATCCTGCCTGCACCAGGATGGATGAAAGGAACGCGCATACCGATCCTTTTCCGTTTGTGCCGCCGACATGGATGAATTTCAGCCTGTCCTGGGGATTTCCCATTTTGTCCAACAATTCCCTTATGCGGTCAAGCCCCGGGACTGAACCTTTCCAGTTTATGCTCGCAATGTAGTTTAACGCTTCCTGATAATTCATGTCTTGCTCATCCTTTGATCTTTTCAAAGCCTTCTGTGTGACCTATCACATCACATACAGTCAGCCTGTCTTTTTTCTCTCCGTTTGCGCCTGTAACAGTTTCAGCAGTAAAGCGGATATCATATCCTGCAAAGCTGAGCCCGAATACATATCCGGGCGATTTATTATACGCAGCTCTCGGGTCCTGCTCAAGGATCCGCAGCGCGGCGGTTCTTCTGTCAGCCGGAAGCTTTTTGATAAGTTCATCCGGGAATATGACTTCTACCCTGTGATCACTGAGCGCCTGTCCAAAGCTCCCCCGTGCATCAGTTACACTGTCAGAGTAAGGCATGTATGGCTTAATGTCATAGATCGGAGTCCCGTCAAGCATATCGATACCTGAAACGATAAGCTGTGGTCCTTCAGGTCCGTCTTCAATGATCCTCTCCAGTTTAACACAAGACAGGCCTATTCCGTTAGGCCTGAATGGGGATCTGGTGGCAAACAGTCCTTTTTTCACCTTTCCTCCAAGTCTCGGAGGATGAACAGTAAGCGTCTTCCCGTCCCACGGTGACTCAGAAAAACCCCAGAGCAGCCACAGGTGGGAATATTCCTCTATTCCCCTTATGACTGCTCTGTCTCTGAAACATTTTTCAAATGTGATCACTCCGGTAAGTTCAGGCACAAGTGTGCTCTGGCGGGGTATGCCGAATTTTTCGCTGAAATCGGTATGTATGACCGCAACCGGGCTGATCGTTTGCTCTTTCATCAGATCTTTCCGGCACTTCCGAGAACGTACTGGATCTTATGAGCCACCATGTCCTTAACTGCCTGACGTGCAGGTTTGAGATACTGGCGGGGATCAAAATGATCCGGATGTTCAGCAAAATACTTACGGATGTTTCCGGTCATGGCAAGACGGATGTCTGAGTCGATGTTGATCTTGCAGACAGCAAGCTCTG